>CAYZMZ010000189.1:672-6852 GCA_964479655.1 uncultured Planctomycetaceae bacterium | reverse complement strand
CGGCGGTAGCCGAACCGCCTCCCCGGCTCGGGGTTCAACCGCTACGCGGTTGGGGAACAAGCGGTATTCAAAATCGGCAATATTGTAACGCCAACCCTTTTTTCGGCAACCGGCGGTAGCCGAACCGCCTCCCCGGCTCGGGGTTCAACCGCTACGCGGCCGGGGACGATTTTTTGCGTCGTTTTTTTCCGTGTGTTTCACGCACGGCTATGAACATTCAACCGCTACGCGGTTGGGGACGTATTTTTTGTTCGTTCTTTTCCGTGTGTTTCACGCACGGCTATGAACATTCAACCGCTATGCGGTTGGGGAACGGGAGCAAGCTCCACACGGCTCCCAACGGCTACTCCTAAACGGTTGGGAATGGGAGTAAACTCCGCGCATGCCATCAGGAACATGTCATGAATAGGGTCGCGGCTACCTCTTGCAGGAATCGTGTTTTTCTGTCGCGGTAATTTGAATTAGAACCTGCTGTTCTATCGGAGAAGGAGCGTATAATTTTAGATCAATTCTGGCTCCATGCAGGTAACAAACGGCGACCTCTAATTTCATCTCAGGTCCGTCAATGAGAGCGCATTCCGTTTCGGGCATCGTTTCAAATGGAGGGCAAAAGACGGCGTTTATCGAGGCGATTTTTTGTCCTTGAGCCAGCGTAACCCGAAACCAGCCGGACTGAACATCATTTCCGTTTTCATCTTTCTGCCTGGTCCATTGCTGCCATACGTTTTCGGGAAATTCGGATTCCAAGTATTCTCCCTGCGAGTCGATTTCCTCCTCCGAGTCTTCGTATTCGATAGCTGAATTTGTATTTTCCGGTACGTTTTTGCGTATATCGGTGGATTTGTTTATATCATGTTGTTCTATTTCGTTGTTTTTGTTTATAGTTAGACAAGTGTGGTTGTCTGTTGCGAGAGAATCGTCCGACCAAAACCATATAATTCCATGAAATAACAATCCTATTACAACGGTTAGTAAGAACTGGGGAATTGTATCCGTTTGAATAAATGCTCCCATATATAGAAGACCGACGGGGATAAGCAGCAAGCCGATTCGTTGATAGCTTTTAGGTTGAGCGCGAAACAGAGGACGGCAAATTAAACATAGTACTGCGGATAAGATTACAAAAACAAAGACTGTCAAAGGTAAAAGAGCACCCTGGGGAGTAAATCCGTTGACGGATCGACGCCAAAACAGGATAATACCGAGTACGGTTCCCATCGCTAAAGTCCAGTAAATACCTCCGCGGAGCGAACGCCGATAGAATGAAATAATATCCATAGTAAAAATTTAACGTGTTATACTATGACTACTCGAGTTTTCCTTTTGACATCGTTTTGATTTCGCCCAATAAGTTGAGCTAACTCCTTGTTTTGCCGATCAGAGCGAAATGAAACGACCGATTTATGAAAATATAAACCGGAAAAACTCAAGTGGAAGCAGTATAGTAATTAAAGTGAATCTGAAGTAATTTTGATTTATTTGTTTAATCTTTTTTCCTCGGCTGCAGCGGGGCGGCTATAGCGGGGCAGTAATTGCCATAAATCGTTGTATTGGTTCAACTGACTTTTACGCCAGGCAAGCAATCCGACTGATTGGGCGTTGGGAGATTGATTGACTTGCGGTACAATCAACCGATCTTTTAGAAACGATTCCTCTATTTTACACACAAATGGTCCGGAAAGATAGGTGGACTTGTCAGTATTTTCTAGCCATTGTTCCCAATTTTCCACTTTTTCGTCAGAATTAGGGGCGAAATAATCTGAATTATCACGGACAAAATTGCGATAAATAACCTGTCCGCGCTGACAATCCATGGCAACGGAAACGCTTTTTACTTCCGGCGGGGCGTTGTTGGCGATTGCTTCCAAGGTATCGACCCCGATAATTTTCGCGTTGACCGCCCAAGCAAAGGTTTTCGCGGTTACGACACCAACTCGTAAGCCGGTAAAAGACCCGGGACCTTCAGCCACGGCAACCAATTCAATTTGCTGGGGGGAAATAGCCGCTTGCTGCAAAATCCGCTGTATTCCCGGAGCCAGCGACTGGGCGGAACGGATTTGAAGGGGAAGCTGTTCAAACTGAAGCAACTGACTATCGTTAAAAATGGCAACGCTGGCCGCTTTATCGGTCGTTTCCAACGCTAATAGGTACATATTATTGGTTAAAGTTAAGGTTATGACGGCGTAAAAGCCGATTAATAAATAAATTTATGGATATATTTTTGAAAAAATGGCTAAAATAACAAGGGGGGGTCTGACAAAGTTTCAATTTTGATTATAATTTAGACAGATATTATACCATGATTACTTGATTTTTTCTGACGCCACCGTTTTGATTTCGCCGCCGTACGAATAAAAACTTCACGTTTTATCGATTAATGCGAAATGAAACGGCTGGTTTACGATAATACAAGTCGGAAAAGTTCAAGTGGAATCAGTATACATTGGGTATTTTTTATTACAACAAGGAACAAAACCGTGAAGCGAGCCATAATTAGCGATATTCACAGTAACCTGGAAGCATTAACTGCTGTATTGGCAGATATTAAATCTCAGGAAGTAGAAGACATATACTGTTTGGGCGATGTAGTAGGTTACGGTCCCAATCCGCGCGAATGTGTCGATTTAATTCGTCAATCCGTTTCTGTTTGTCTTTTGGGCAATCATGACCACGGGGCAATGTATCATCCCGACGGATTTAACGCATGTGCCGAACAGGCGATTTTTTGGACGCGAGAAGAACTGGAAAAACCTATCGGACCAACCGATCAACGAGACGCCCGCTGGGATTTTCTGGGTAATTTGCCGCGCAGTTATTCCGAAAAAAAGATGATTTTCGTTCATGGCTCTGCCCGAAATCCGCTCAATGAGTACGTTTTTCCGGAAGATATTTACCATGAAAGAAAGCTGGAAAAGATTTTCGCTCAAATTCAATGGATTTCTTTCCAAGGTCATACTCACGTTCCGGGTATTTTTACGCAAGGCGATCGGTACATGTTCCGCAGTCCGGAGGAATTTGACTTGGTTCGTCAGCTTTCGACGGAATCCAAGTATATGATCAACGTTGGTTCTGTGGGACAGCCTCGTGATAACGATCCGAGAGCATGCTACGTTATTTTCGACGGCTTGACGGTTACCTATCGCCGCGTTGCGTATGATTACTCGCAGACAATCGCTAAAATTCAGGCCATTCCGATGTTAGACAATTTCCTTGGAGAGCGTTTAACGGAAGGGCGATAAATCCCTAATTCCCTGGATTGCGCGAAATCCCCCCTAAAAAATCGCTTGAACCTCCCCCCGGTGCCCCGATTTTACTTCACGATATACAACAGGATTCGTGAAGTAAAAAGCGGTTGGTTATACGGGAATGTTCAAGTATTCAAACAGAATCTATTTCTTTCCTCGCCTTTAACCGGCTATAAGCCACGCAAAATATGCAACCAATAACCCCGCCAGATCAAGAGCGTCCGAATCCTCTTAATTCGGTTATCACCTTTTTACTGATTTTTTTAATTACCCTGTATATCGTTCGGTATTTTAATCCCCCCAAGCCGGAGGTTCCCGCAGAACAAGGGATAGAATCCGAAATTCTTGCTCCTTCCAGCGTTCCGATTAAAGAGGAAGAAGGCTTTGCCGAATCTCCTGTAAAGGCGGAAGAAATTCCAGCGAAGGTAGAAGACGGACAAGTGAAGGCAGAAGACGAAGCGAAAGCGGAAGATAATTCCGTGAAGGCAGAAGAGGAAAAGTCGGCGTCTGAACAGTCGGCAGTTCCCGCTCCGGCGGTTGAACAGAAAACCAGCGAAGGCGTTCCGGAAGGAAAAGCGGCAGAAGCAAACGCAGCAGATACAAAGACGGCAGAAGCAAAGGCAGAGTCCGAAGGAAAGTCAAACGCTCAATGGGTTACAATCGGTTCGATGGATCCCCAGTCACCGTATAAAATGTTGTTGACGTTTACCAGTCAAGGGGCGGCGTTGGCTAGAGCGGAATTGAACTCGCCTCATTATTCAGACTTGTTTGACAAAGAGGGCTTTGCTTATCAAAACCGCGGTTATTTGGGAAATGTACTGGCAGAAATTCCGGTTGAAGCAATTAGCGCGACGGATTTAATTACAGCGGAAAAAAACAAAACCGATGTTTCGTTGCTCGATAAAACCTCTTTGCAAAATTGTACGGTTGCGGTTGTTCCTCAGGGAACTCCCGCGCAGGAGGCGGGCTTGAAAACAGGCGATATTATCGTTAAATTTAACAGCTCTGATATTAAAACCCGAATGGATTTTGATAACTTCCTCAAGCAAACCAAGCCGGGAGATAAGCTGGCGATAACCGTTTTAAGAGAGGGACAAAAAACTACGTTGAAAGAAGTACAGCTTAGACAAATGCCCATGTCGGTTATCCGTCCGGAAAACTATGATTCTCCCGGTCAATCAGACCCGCTGTCGTTTTTGTTTACGCTTCAGCAGCTTGATGACGCCAAGTTGTCCGATATTCTTCCGACCGATTCAACCAAAGACAATCCGGCTATATTGAACTCGTATCTGAATCGCGAACTGCCCAAAGTTGAAATGCGAAACGGTGTGTGGGAAATCGTTCAATCGGATCAGCAAAAGGTTGTATTTAAGTATCCGTTGCCTCGGTACGGATTGGAAATATTGAAAACCTATCAGCTCAGTCAAGGGGATTCTCAAAATACAGACGGCGGCTATCATCTAACGCTTTCTATTTCAATAAAAAATATTGGTAAAAACGCGCGTAAAACCGCCTATCGGTTAGATGGACCTACCGGTTTGCCGCTGGAAGGGTATTGGTTTACCCATAAAGTATGGCGTACCTGGAGCAGTGTCGGTTTGCGCGATATGATGTACAAAGAAGACGCGAATAAATCTCCTCAGCTGGTTTCGTGCCAAAGTATTTCAGACGATAAATGGGAGCCGGTTGAAAAACTTCCGTTGAAATTTGTGGGCGTTGATTCCGCCTATTTTGGAGCGTACCTTTTGCCGGAGGCGAGTTCAGAGGGAAATCCCGCATTTAGCTTTGCCAAATTTCAGCCTTTACGCGTCGGTACGGTAGACAAAAAATGGCCAATGCGTACAGACTGTTCGTTCCGAGCGTATAGCGAGCCGGAAAGTCTCCAGCCGGGAGAGCAGGCAACGCAGTCGTTTACCGTGTTTATCGGTCCTAAAAAACCATCGTTGTTAAAAGGCTACGGCTTGGATGGCGTTCTGTATTACGGCTGGTTTGGCTGGATTGCCGTTCCGCTGGTTATGCTGCTGCATTTCTTCTATACCATAATCCCCAATTACGGGATAGCGATTTTGTTGCTTACGGCGGTAGTTCGATTGGCGATGCATCCGCTGTCCAGAAAACAGGTTATTGGCGCGATGAAGATGCAGAAATTGCAGCCTGAAATGGCGAAAATCAAAGAAAAAATAACTGATCCTCAAGAGCAAATGCGCGCTCAGCAAGCCTTATTCAAAAAGCATAATTACAATCCGCTTTCGGGCTGTTTGGTCGTATTTATTCAATTGCCGATTTTTATGGCACTGTATCGGGCTTTGATGGTAGATGTTGAATTGCGGCAGGCGTCGATGTTCGGCTCGTCCGTTCGATTTTTGTCTAACTTGGCGGCTCCTGACATGCTTTTAGACTGGATCAGTTGGATGCCTCAATGGATAACGAGCGGTTACGGGATGTTGGGATTAGGTCCCTATTTTAACCTGCTGCCGATTGCGACGATAGGTTTATTTATTGCGCAGCAGAAGATTCTCATGCCGCCGCCGGCCGACGAACAGGCGCGAATGCAGCAGAAAGTCATGAACTTTATGATGATTTTCATGGGCTTGTTATTCTTTAAAGTCGCGGCTGGATTGTGCATTTATTTTATTGCTTCCTCGCTTTGGGGATTAGCTGAACGTCAGTTCATGCCAAAAGAAATTGTAGATCATCAATTGGAGGAAGAGCAAAGTTCTTCATGGAAAAAAGAAATTAATAAAATTAAAAAAATAATTAATGAGGCCGTGGATAAATATGGTAAAGCTAAAGGTGAAAATATTCCAAAAAAAACATTAGAAGTTTATTGGAATTTGGAATTAAATGAATTTTTACAATCTAATATGACTTATTATCAGGCTGCTTTGGATGACTTAAAAAAACAAATTGCTAAATTTGAAAAAGATATGGAAGG
>CAYZMZ010000189.1:0-662 GCA_964479655.1 uncultured Planctomycetaceae bacterium | reverse complement strand
TTCATGGAAAAAAGAAGATAAAAAGACGCTCAAACACCGACCGGAAGATGACGAGCCGATGAACGTGCTGAAATCCTGGGTTGATTCGGTTAAAAATATAGGGAAGCCGAAAGAAGAACCCAAAGACGAGCCGCCGCAGCGTCGCCGTCGTCGTCGGTAGATAAAATCTTATGTATTGTATTTTAGGAGGGAAAACCCTCCTTTTTTACGGTATTTTATCAGAGGTGTTCCCTTTTAGAAACGGTTCCGTTTGACAAGGTATACCAGGTTCCACTTGAAATTCCCCGGCTAATATTATCAGAAAATAGCCGTTTCATTTCGCCTAAATCCGTAAAACTAGGGTTTTTTTATTTTTACGGCGGCGAAATCAAAACGGTGTTGATAGGAATAATAATACATCCATAGTATAATCTCTCTCCCGTCCGCGTCGTGCTTCTTAAAAAAGTTTTGTATTCTTTTTTTCTCGAGCAAGTACTCAAATTGATTGTTGCTAAAAATTTTTTCTTCCCTCTTGCAACAAGTCCGATATTATTGTACAATAGTAGAAATACTTGATTGCAGTCGTCTGACGAATATCGTTCAATTCTATAGAAAAAGGATAATTCTAGGGAAAGTTCGGTATATTATAAAACAGATCAGCAAAAGCGGGAAATCCTTTCCGC
>CAYZMZ010000188.1:0-6882 GCA_964479655.1 uncultured Planctomycetaceae bacterium | reverse complement strand
TTTTTGTCCTCCCTTCGCGACGCCCTTCTTCCTCGACTGATGTCGGGTGAAATTTCCGTTTCAGAAGCGGAGGATTTGACCTCTAAATGATGATTTATCATATTGTTCCACCACGAAAAAACCGATAAAATTAGGCTTTCCGGCCCGCTTTCCGCTGGAACGTAATGCGTTTCCGATACCTTACGGGCTGGCGCGATTGTATTATACTTGCAATTTGTACATTCCCGAATTAGAGTAAAATCAACGGTATCAGAGATTTTTCCCCTTCACAAAGGATTCCTCCGTGTTCTATACCGAAGCTAATTATGAAAACGCTGTGATCGAACTGTTTCGCAATACGCTGGGGTACCGGTACGTTTATTGAGGGAATATTCACTAAAAAACGGCTTTTGGATATTATACTATGACTACTTGATTTTACTCTTGACGTCGTTGTGATTTCGACCGAACAGAATAAAACAACCCTTTGTTTTATTAATCAGGACTTGACTGTAATCCAATCTTCTCGTTTGTTGAAAAAGACATCTCAAAACTTCAATTCTCTACTGATTCAGTATTCTATTGTAAATATTTTACCCATCTTAATTAATAATTTTATTATCTTTGTAGATTTACGAGATAAAGCTAGTATTTTGATGAAGTTATATTTTGATTATTCCGATTTTATTCATAGTGATGAATGTATGAATTGTATCGATTGTATAATCAATTCAAAAGGATATTAGACTATGAAATATCGTATTTTATCGAGATTGTTTCAACCTAAGCTGATTGAGAAAGGACGAATCCGCACTTCGTTTTTTGCGGCGCTGATAATCTCATCCATTTTTACATGTAATGTAGTTCAGGCTGATTACACGTTGTCCGAATTGGAGATGCGTGCATCTCAATCTCACCCGGCAATTCAGGCAGCCACGGCGCAAATTCAGGCTTTGCAGGGAAAACGAGTTCAAGCGGGGTTGTTACCCAATCCAGTTTTCAATTATACGGGCGCGGAAATCGGAAACGAGGGAGCGGCGGGTTTTCAAGGCGGAACGATTAGTCAGGAAATTGTTACCGCAGGCAAGCTCGAAAAAGATCAGTGCGTTGTAGATCAGGAAATTCTGGCGGCTCGCTATAATCTGTCCGTCGAGCAATTGATGGTTGCCAAACAAATTCGACAGGCGGCTTTTGAAGTGATGGCAGCGCGCCGAATTGTGGCGGTCAACGAACAAATAAATAATATTACCTCGCAAACGCTGGAAAATTCAGAGTCTCTCTATAAAAACGGACAGATTGATTTAACCGATATTTACTTGGTACGAATCGAGGCGAAAAACGCGAATCTGGAATTGGAAAATTCCAAAACTCGATATTGGTCCTCTTGGCGGCGTTTAGCGTCGGCAGTAGGAGAGGTTGATTTGCCGGCCGCTACTTTGGAAGACCTGCTGGATAGACCAATTTCCGATTATCAATGGGACGCAATTCAGGCGAAAATAGACAATTCAGCTCCTGAATTGGCGAAGGCGCAAACCAAATATCTGCAGGCCAGCGCGCAGCTTCAAGCGGAAATCGCAAGAAAAACACCCAACATAGAAATTGAAGCAGGCATGCAGTACGACTGCTCTTCCCGATATAATACCGGACTGGTTACCGTTTCCGTTCCGATTCCTTTTTTCAATAAGAATCAGGGGAATATCGCTCAGGCGCAGGCTGGAATCGGGCAGGCAGTAGCTGAAGGACACGCCGTTTCTTTGGATATTCGTCAACGATTAGCCGCCGCTTTTGCGGACTATCAAACCGCGCAACGGCAGTTGGAATGGTTCAATACCAATATCAAGCCCGACTTGCAGGAAACGCTCAACGCGACGCTCAACGGATATAAGCAGGGAGAGGTTTCGACTTTGCAGTTGCAAGCCGTCCAAAAAAATTATTTTCAGCAAATTCGTTCGATAATAGAAATTAAAAGCCGATTAAACTGCGCGGCAGCAGAAATAGATTCTTTCTTTATAAATTAGAAGGATAGCTGAGATAGTATCCTCTTAATCCGTGTAGTTTTATAGCAATCGGTGTTCATAAGGTATCGATTGCTATAAAACAAGTAGCGTTTCAGCCGAAATCGGAAATTTGCGGCTATTTCTTATTCGCTTTTTTCTTATTCGGTATTTTTTTATCCAAAGTTATTTTATCAGGAAAATTCCAAAACTGATTTTCAGTCCGGGCGTTTTGGAATATCTGTCTGACTTTTTGGATTAATTCGGGATGCTGATCTGCCAGATTATTTTCTTCTCCGGGGTCTTTTTCAATATCAAACAGCAGAATTGGACCGTTCGGATTTTTATAGACGTCTAACTGTATCGCCTTCCAATTCCCGAATCGTACCGCCCGTTTTCCGCCTTTTTCGTGAAATTCCCAATAGAGATATTCGTGATTTTTCTGATCTGTTGGATTGTTTAATAAAGTCGGCAGAAAACTAATACCGTCTATATGTTCAGGAGATTCTACGTTTATTATATCACAAAAAGTCGGTAGAATATCCCAGAAAGCGGCAATATGGTCCGAAACGCAGCCGGGTTTGATATGAGCGGGCCAGCGGATTAAAAACGGTTCTCGAATACCGCCGTCGAATAAATCCCGCTTGATTCCCTGGAATTGTCCGTTGGAATCAAAGAATTTCGGTCGATGTCCGCCTTCGGCATGAGGTCCGTTGTCGCTGGAAAAGATAATTATCGTATTTTCGTCCAAATTGAGTTCTTTTAATAACGCGAACAGCTGTCCCACGTTATCGTCCAATTTGGTTAACATGGCAGGGAAGGCGGCAATCGGGTTTTTGACCTTGGTTCCATGCGAATAAAGTCCGATTACGTTTTCAAACTCGGGGAATTTTTCCCGCCAGGGCGTCATATAATCCTCAGGAACCTGCATAGCAGCGTGCGGAATGGTTACCGGCATATAGCAGAAAAACGGCTTGTCTTTGTTATCCCGAATAAATTGAAATGCGTTTTGAACAATTAAATCGTGAGAATAGGTTTTTCCGTCCAAAGGGATTTCTTTATCGTTAGAATGCAATCGAGGCGGGTAATAATTATGCGCCTCCATTTGAGAATAATACCCGTAGAAGGTATCAACCCCGTGATTGCCGGGATAGCCTTCGTTTCCAACCGCCCCCAATCCCCATTTTCCAAATACGCCAACGGCGTAACCGGCGTTTTTAAGTTTACTGGTAAGCGTAACGGTTTTAGCCGGCAGAGGGGTTTCGCCAAACGGCTTACCACCCATGTTGCCGCGGACAAAGCAATGTCCGGTATCCAGACCGGTCATTAAGCTGCACCGGGAAGGAGCGCAGACGGTAGAACCGGCATACATTTGCGTAAATTTCATTCCTTCTGTTCCAATCCGGTCGATGTTCGGCGTAGTAAATTTCTGCTGACCGTAAATACTCAAATCGCCGTATCCCAAATCATCTGCCAGAATAAATACAATATTCGGTTTGGCAGAATCGGCGTAAATAACCGAACCATACAGGAGGATACATAAAAACATAAATACTATTCTTTTCATAAGATACACCTTTCTATAATAGTACTATTTACAACTATCATTGCAAATTACATCGGGAAGTTCAAATTCTAACGTTACGTGATCTATACCGCTGTGAAGCATAAGATGTTTTATCGCTTCCTTAACCGTCTGCATGTTATCCAGAGAATCGATTACCACGTGAGCCGTCATCGCGTTTTGGGTGGTACTAATTGCCCAAATATGCAAATGATGAATACTGACAACATGTTCGACCGTCTCGATTTGCTGATAAATACGCGGATAATCCAGATTGACCGGAACTCCGTCCAAAGCAAGCCGGATACTGTCTGTTAGAAGCGACCATGTAGAAATCAAAATCACAATAGCAATCGTTAAACCAATTATCGGATCGATAATATACAAGCCGGTTTGCGAAATTACGATTCCGGAAATTACCACGCCGACAGAAACCAGGGTATCGGCAAGCATGTGGAGAAACGCTCCGCGAATATTCAGATCGGAATCTTTACCTGCCATAAAAAGCCATGCTGTAAAGGCGTTTATAATTACCCCGATTCCAGCAACCCATGCAATTACCTCGCCTTCCAGCGGCTGCGGAACCAGAAATTTCTGGATACTGGCAGCTACAATAAATCCGACCGTAACCAGCAATATAGCCGCATTGATTAACGACGCGTGAATTGTCGTTTTTTTAAATCCGTAGGTATATTGCTTACTGGAGGAAAACGCCGCCAACTTATAGGCAATCATCGCTAAAATCAAACTGGCGGTATCGCCTAAATTATGCCCCGCATCGGACATCAATCCAACTGAATTGTACACAATACCTGCTGTAAATTCTATAATCACGTATAACGCATTGATAGCAATCCCGATAATAAACGCGGTATTTAACGACGTAATAACGTGTGAATGGTCATGATGATGTTCATGGCGGCTATGCGTACAATCGCAACCGTGTTCATGTTCATGTATTTCGTCCGTTTGATTTTGACTTTCTATAATATGAGGTTCTTTTTCCATTTGATCTTTGATTTTATTCTTGGCTTCGTGTAAAATTTTCCGATTTACTTTATATTGTTTTCGTAACACGTCGGAAAAGCGGTTAGGGAGCCTTGTTGAATCCTTCCTGTCGAACGACCCATTGACCGTTTCTGGGGAAGCCGGGAGCCTCTCCCTTGCTTCTGTCGACTTCAGGGCAGCCGTCCCACCCGGCGGCCATCAACGCGACGGCGTAAAGCGTTCCGCCGTTTCCCGGCAGGTACGGACAGGGATTGTTTGCGTTCATGCCGCGTTTATCGTATTCGTTTCGGGGACTGGTATGACACAGAATATCGATAGCGATTTCCGGCTGTCCGGTTTTAGCCGCTCCCATGGCGGTCCACGGGAAATCCCAACCCCAAACCCGGTTCCATTGCCAGGTCTGGAAGCACTTCAAAACGGATCGTTTCGCGGTTGGAATATCGACGCCTTCCGTTTCCGGCAGCATTCCAAAAACGCCGACGATATCAGGATGCTCCCAAGACCGTTTTTCGTAAGTCGTTTGCCAATCCGGTGCGTGAACGAAGACCGATTCTGTTTCCGGCAGTCCTTTTTTGAGCGGCAAGGGAGCTAGATTAAGACGAATTTCGTCCCAAGTCTGACAGCGGGGCTTGCCGAGTCTTTCTCTCCAACGGTTCGCGTTCGCCAATCCCCAACGCCAGTACGCCAGATCGAAAACCGTATCTTTTGTAATTCCCGTTTCGCTTGGCGGCATGACGGGAGTTAAATGGTAAACGCCGTTACTGTCTTTCGTTGGATAATCAGCCATGAATTGGGCGGTCAGTTCAATAACTTCAGACCATTTTTCGAGCGTTTGACGTGTTGGGCGAACTCGATATTCCAGTTCAGCGAACAGAATCGGGTGCGGCTGTTTCCAGAGCAGAACCTGATTTCCCGACCAAGGCGCGGTTCGCCCGTTGAACGAGGTTGATTTAGGCCATTGCGCCCCTTGATAACCGAGCGTTTGAGCGAGTTTTTTAGCCGTTGGAATGAATTTCTGGTAGCAATTTAGCGCATCGTCTGCCAGTTCAGGGCGATTCCAAAGAAAATAATGCGATAAATGCCAGTAAATCATTTCGCCATGGAATTGACTACGCCAGAAATCGACGCCCATGAGTCCCGTTTCCGCCGAAGGCCAAGACCCAGCGGAATTTACGCGCATAAGATATTGCGACAGAACGATTTTTCGTTCCAGTTCAAACCAGCGTTTGTCTTTGGATTCTGACAGATCGATGGCGGCGCCGGATTTCCAAAACTGCTCCCAGGCGCGGGCAGAGGCAGTCTGAAGCGCGGTAAAATCGGCATCGGATAACGCGTCAGAACCGGTTTTTAGCGCGGATAGATTGGTTGGTTGAGCGATTGATTTTCTATACGCAAGCGTAGATGCCTGACGCGGGTCGGAGCTGTTCGTCAAGCGGAACTCAAGTCGAAGAATACAAACGTCTTGCTGATCGTCTGTTTTTTGGCAGAACAAGTCGTGCGGACGGTTTGGATCGCTTTCCAAACGGCAATTGGCGGCGGCGTCAACGGTATAGTTTAAGTCGTCAACGGAACGAACGATTGCCGCACGGGTTCCGGTTTTATTCGTTTGCCAGATTGTCGTTTTATGAGCTGAGGGGAGAGTAAATTTACCGGACCAAGGCGCGGTATTGAGAGCCGGATACGGGAAATCGACAACAAGATGCAACTGGTTCTGCTGAAACAGCGGCGAATAGCAGCGCGTGGTGAATGCGTCGGAAGTCATTTCAACGACGGTTTCGACAACGACCGGCTGTCCGTCGAGTTCGAACTCCGAACGAAGCAAACCGGTCCAAAGATCGTATCGGCGTTTGAGATTTTTCAAATTGTTGAATACGATTGGCTTACCGTTTTCCCGAACCAGACGAACGCGGACGAGATTGGCGCTATGCGCGTTGTCGAATAGCCAGGAGCTGATTTTCTGTTTGTCTGGAGTAAATGAATTGTCTCCTCGTCCTGGTTTGTTGCGTCCCTGTTGAAAAGTGGCGGTATCCGGGACGTCTGACGCTTTTATTCCTTCTGGAAGCGGGAAGCTGTGCCAACCCCAATGCGCCATTGTATTACCGCGAAACGTTTGTAAACCTGTTGCGTCAGCGTTGAAGCAAAATTCGCCGTTGCCCAGCGGAATCTCGAAATCGCTGGAATCGTCAATCGCGTGTCGTGCAACGACCGCTTGGCGATCTATGGGGGCGGCGTAGACGACTGGACAAAGATACGTCATCGGAAGCGTAAAAATCGCTGCGGCGCAGAAAAAAAACAGTTTGTTCATGATAATTTCCTTTGTTTCTTGGGAAAAATCGG
>CAYZMZ010000187.1:0-6965 GCA_964479655.1 uncultured Planctomycetaceae bacterium | reverse complement strand
AATCCGGACAATGTTTCCAGTCCTACTTTCGTCCTGATTCAGGAATATACCCTGGGCCGGCGTCCAATTTATCATATTGACGCTTATAGAATTGCAGACGATGACGAATTTTTGGAACTCGGTCCGGAAGAATACTTCGATTCGCAGGGCGTTACATTCGTCGAATGGGCGGATAGAGTACAAAACTGTATGCCTTCACAATACATTAAAATTGAGGTAGAACAAACCGGAGAAACCTCCAGACGGTATAAAATAACGGCAATAGGAGCTTTATATCAGGATTTTTTGAAAATTCTGGACAAGAATTAAAGAATTTTCAATTTCTTTTCGGATATACCTTGCATTTTTTCAATATGTCTGATATAATAGATATATCAAAGTTATTATACTGTGGTAGTATGTTTTATACTATTTCCGTTTGAGTTTTGAAAATCAGTCGTTTTCTTCTCGAAAATACATCAGAGTATTTTTTTTGTTGTCGGCTGTCGAGAAGATTAAACATTGATAACAAAAACTAAACAGGCGGGTGGTATATACTGATTCCACGTGGTTTTTTCCAATTTGCATAACAAACATCAGTCATTTCTTTTCGCCCCATCAATCAAACAAAGAGCTGTTTGATTCTGAAGGGCGAAATCAAAACGACGTCAAGAAGAAAAAACACGTAATCATAGTATAATTTTACCAATTAGGCGTTCCGCTTTGCGACATAGCAAAAAACGGGTGATTTCAATAAAATCATGTTGTAAAGTCCCAACGTCGGCGAGAGAAACACTCAGGCAATCCTATTATAATATACAAAGGGTTCTCAGATGGCATTATCCGAAATAGACCGCAACTTGCTTGACCGCTGCCTTCAAAGAAAGCCTCGTGCATGGGAAGATTTTGTAGATCGGTTTCTTGGTTTGATTACTCATGTAGTCAAGCACACCACGCAAACCAAGTCAGAAAACTTTACTTCCCAAGACTACGGCGATTTCTGCAATGAGATTTTTCTTACTATATTGGAAAATGACTATGCCGTACTGCGGCATTTTCGCGGAGAATGTTCTTTGGCGACCTATCTAACGGTTGTTGCCAGACGCCGGATGGTAAAGTTGCTTAACGATCAAATGGACCAGGTCGTTTTAACAGACGATTCAGCGGCTTCTGCCAACGAAGACGACGCCTTAAATTATTTATACGATAAAGACGAAGTAGAAAATCTGCTTAAAGAGTTGCCCGCTATCGAAGCCGCCGTTGTAAAACTGTTTTATCTGGAGCAAAAGCAGTACAGTCAGATTAGCACCGAATTAAATATTCCAGAAAACAGTATCGGTCCGATTTTACATCGCGCCAAGCAGCGGATGAGAAACAGAAAATAGCGGTCAACATGTTTTCTTACGATTCTTTAGATTCTACCAATCTGGAGGCTCTCCGATGGGCGGCAAGCAATTATAGTTGTACAAATTTTCAGTGGTTTGCCGCCAAACGTCAAACGGGGGGAAAAGGACAGCGGAATCATACGTGGACTTCTCCTGAAGGAGGAATCTATGCGTCGGTTTTGTATACTTTGCCCAATCCGATGTCGCTCATTCATCATTCAGGAATTATTTCTCTCGCTTCGGGAAACACCGTTTACAAGCTCACCGAGAGGATATTAAAACAACACGGGGCAGATTCCCAGCCGCTTCGGTATCATTGGCCAAACGATATTTATTATTGCTGCGGAAAATTAGCAGGGATTCTCACTCAATCTGCCGATTCCAATCGCGCGGTTACCGGTTTTGGAATCAATGTAAACGCTAAAATCGATGATATTACGTCGATTCCCGTAATAAGTTTGGGACAAATACTTCAAAAAAATCTGGATTTGGATATAATTATCCAACAGCTGGATGAACAATGGCAGTCCGAACTGACCTTGGCTGCGGATTACTTGACCGGCAGCAATCCGGATTATATTCGTCAGACCGAATCCCGGCTTGCGTTTCTCAATTCTTCTGTCGAGGTATATAATACGGAGGAATCACCGCAAAAGTCGGTATTGGGAGTACTGCGCGGACTGACCAGCCAAGGATTCCTGAAATTGGAAACTGCCGCCGGTAAAACTACAATCATTTCATCGGGATCAATCAGACCCGGAAAAGGGGATTATTCATGACACAATTCATTGCTTCGATAATCATTTTCGCCCTGTTTTTTATCGGCGTCGGCTTGGTTCAGCTGGTTGGATACAGAAATATGATGTGTTCCTGCAAAGCGCGGCTTTACATGCAAGCCCGGCAAAAGGGGATTCAATCCGCTCTTCAAGCGCAAAACGTCCCGGAATTAATTACACAAATTGAATTGCCCGCCTCCGATAATAATTCGACAGCCAGCAATTCGCCTGCCAGCAACCAAGAAGACTGAAAAAATCAACAATAATCAGACAAAATCTGCCAAAAAGTTAAAATAGTTAAAGTTAGTAATACAGAAAAGAATAAAAAAGGGAATCGGGAAGTATTATGATTCAAATTGGGGTTATCAGCGATACGCATGGCGAATTTCGTCTGGTTTCGCAGGCCGTTAGTATTATGGAAAGTTTGGATATTCAAACGGTTTTGCATTGCGGTGACGTCGGAGGAACAGAAATCGTGAAGCTATTTGCGCCTTTTCACGCCTTTTTTGTCCGCGGCAATACCGACGAAGCGGTTTCCTTGGAGCGAACGGTAAAACAGGAGGGGCAAACTTGGTGCGGAGCGTTTGGCGGAATTGAACTAGAACAGGTTAAAATCGGTTTTACTCACGGGGATAGTACGACGTTGTTAAAAAACGAGGCAAAATCAGGGCGATGGAATCTGATTTGTTACGGTCATACCCACGTTCAAGACTATTCCATTGAGTATAACGGAACGAGATTATTAAATCCGGGAGCTTTTAGACGAGTTTCTACAGCCAGTTTCGCGACGGTTACCGTTGACGGGGATAAAATATCCATCCAGCATATCGCCGTACATGGATAAAAAGGAAGATCGGAAATTTTCAACCGGGAATCAATATATCCGCTCAAAACGCATGAAACCTCCGATTCAGCGGTTATTCCCCTCTTTCAGACTGAAACCGCTATTTTCTGTTTCGATCCTTTCCCGGTAAACGATTTCTTAAAAAACTCCGCGAAACCCTCAATAAAATGTTTCTCAAACACCTTGCAAAAAAAAATGATATATAGTATAATAGAGGAACCTATAACTTTATTAATAAATTGCTTAGCTGTTTTCAGTGGAGAAAAATTGTGTCATCATTCTTTGTAACCGAAGGGGCAGACCGCGGACATCGTTTTGAACTGGATTCTACCCGAACCGATACGATTGGGCGAGAAGACGGTAATACTATCGTTTTACACGATACCGAGGTTTCCCGAAAACACGCACAGATTACGTGGGAAAACGGAAGGTTTGTACTGACGGATCTAAACAGTTCCAACGGAACCTATGTCAACGGTCGAAAAGTACTTAAAATGGTTTTATCCGGCGGAGATCAACTCCGTATCGGTTCTTCCCGTCTTCAATTTACCCAAACGGTAGAAAAAAACACGGCATCGGAAGAATCCTATAATTCCTGGGTCAGTTTTGAACTTCCCTCTTCCGACCGTTCCCAAATTGTACAATCGATGCGTCGTCAAGACGGCAACATGTTTTCCGATAAAGACTGCCAGTCTTTTTTAAGTTCGTCCTTAAACGAAACGGAACAGGCGGAAACCTACTTGCGTTTGGTTTGCGAAACGGCAACAGCGTTAAAATCCACCGTAAACATTGATCAGCTTCTGGAAAAGATTTTAGATTTAATTTTTCAATGGATCAATCCAGATCGCGGCTGCGTTTTATTAACCGATCCGCAAACGCAGATACTTCAACCTCGCTGTTTCAGGATTCGTCAAAAGGGAGTCAACGAAAAACTCGCGATCAGTCAAACGATTTTGGATTTCGTCATGACTAAAAAAGAGGGCGTTTTAACCAGTAACGCGATGGACGATTCCCGCTTTGACGCCGCGGCCAGCATCCTCCGGCAAAAGGTAAACGAGGCTATTTGCGTGCCCCTGGACGGACGATACGGCGTTGTGGGCGTTATTTATATCGATACAGCCGCTTCCGATATAACCGAAAAGGAGGATTCAAAACTTCCCGCCAGCAGTAAAGAAGCACACCAAACGCTCCATTTCGACGAAAATCATCTAAAAATGATGATTGCCATCGCCCATCATGCCGCCATTGCTATCGAAGATACCCGCTTTTATTCCGCGATGATTCAGTCCGAAAGACTAGCCGCGATCGGGCAAACGGTGGCCAATCTTTCACATCACATTAAAAATATTCTTCAAGGCGTCAGCGGAGGAAGTTATTTAATCGAATCTGGGTTAAAATCGCACGACGAAACGCTTATCGGAAAAGGCTGGAAAATCGTCGATAGAAATCAGGGGAAAATTTCCGCTTTAGTTATGGACATGCTTTCCTTCAGCAAAGAGCGGGCGGCTGAATTGGAATTAGATAACATGAACGCCGTTATAGACGACGTTGTTGAACTTATGTCCGTTCGCGCTACAGAGCATAACGTTGAAATAAACTGGAATCGAAACGATTTAATGCCGGAATTTTACTTTGATCGCGAATTAATCAACCGCGCTGTACTCAATTTAGTAACCAACGCTATTGACGCCGCCGCCGATGAAGTAGCCGAAATTCTCGCTCGGATTCCCGACGAAGAACCGATTCCCGACCCGCCTCCGAAAGGGATTGTCGATATTACCCTCGGCTGGGACGAATCCAATCGAAACGTACGAATTTGCGTTTCGGACAACGGCGCAGGAATCCCCGAAGACAAGCTAGAACAAGTGTTCACGCCCTTCTTTTCCAGCAAAGGAGCGAAGGGAACCGGCTTGGGACTGCCCGTTGTTAAAAAAGTCGTTACGGAACATGGAGGAACGGTTACGGCGTTGCCTCACCCAGGCGGCGGAACGATTTTCAGAATCGATTTACCTTTTAAATTGAATTTGACCAATGAAATCAAAGCTCCGTCTGCCGAAACGTTCAAATAATTCAGCCTCCGTTTTACTTGCCTTCGGAGCCAACTTGGGCGATCCGGCAATCACGTTTCGCCGTTGTCTGGAAGAGCTTAACAAGCTGCCCGGCACTCAGGTTATACGGTTTTCTACGTTGATTCAAACCGAACCTGTTGGCGGACCGCCGAATCAGCCGATGTACAAAAACGGGGCGATTTTAATTTCGACGCAGTATTCACCCGAGGAATTATTATTGCAGACGCAGGCCATCGAAAACGCCTTGGGTAGAATCCGCACGGTTCGCAACGGCCCGCGAACTTGCGATTTGGATATTTTACTTTACGACGACTTAACGTGGAGTTCCCCGACGTTAATCATCCCGCATCCCCGAATGTATCAGCGAGATTTTGTACTTATCCCCGCCCAGGAAATTCTAGCTCAGGAAGGGGAAGCCAGAGAACAGAGCCGGGATACGTAGCGGTTAAACTGACCCGGATTCGACATTGAACCGCCGATTGTGATTCCGTGAATCGCGTAGATTTATGAATACCGATTGGGTTGTACACATTCCCAACGCCGTTAGGTGTTTCCGAACGGTAGAACGAATAATCATCGAGCCGAACCGCTCCCGGTAGGGAGCAACGAGAGGGAGAACGCCGTGTACCCCTCTTTCCACGCGATTCTTTCCTCGCTTCGTGCGCCGACGGGCTTGTCTTTGGGAGAACTCCGGGCAGATAACAAAATATTTCGCCCAAGAAATAAAAAAGAGGTTTCGATCGGAGTCGAACCGATAAATGACGGATTTGCAATCCGTTGCCTTAGCCATTTGGCTACGAAACCTTTTTCAATCTAACCCCCACAATGTAGCAGATTTTTGCAATTTGTCAAAGGGGGGGAATCAAGTTTTTATTTTTTCTATTCAAAGATAAAAATTATCTCAATACAATTATTTATCTTGTTTTATACGATGACTATGTGATTTTTTCTTCTTGACGTCGTTTTGATTTCGCCTTCAGAATCAAATAATTCCATATTTCACCGATTGAGGCGAAATGAAACGACTGAGGTTTGTTATGCAAACCGGAAAAAGTCAAGTGAAACCAGTTTAACTTTGATAATCATCTTTTCGGCAACTTACGGAGGATTCTTCAATCAAACTAAAAATTATCTCAAAAAATCCTCCCACACAATTAAATTTACCTACTTTTTCGCTCTAAATTCCAACAATAAAATCTCAGTTGGATTCATTTCTACCGTAATTTCGTCCCCGTATTTGTAGGAAGACTGAATGGTCGAATGTTCCGATCCGACTTTTTTAGTAAGCGAATACACGGTATCTCCCGAAATCATACCCAGCGCGCGATCCAATTTAAGCGTGTAGCAAACCGCGTTATCCGATGGATTATGAATCGATACATACCCTAATTTGTCTTCAGACCAGCCGGAATACCCGTATACTTGCTTTTGACGGGGGTCGCCGCCATGAAAGTGCGCTCGTTTGAAGGTCGGAGAAAACTCATGAACCCATTTTACGCCCTCGGCTGCAATATCCCAGTCGGAATCAGATAAAACCTTCGGTTTGAGATACAGCTCCACAAAATCCGTCCCGCGGGATAAATTCATAAAAAGATACCCTCTAAACGCATCCGCCGATTCGCCAGTCGAGGTTTTCTTCGGCTCGTGATTAAACAACGATACCATCGGGAACTGCGTCTTATCCGTTTTCCAGATTGAATAATAAACGGAATCACGATACACCAATTCCTCCGTTCGACGGGATCCTCCAGCCGCGTCCCCCGCATTGATCATCCAAACAACGTCTACGTATTCCAGCCACCATGGACTTAACCAGGCTCCGTTGGTTATCGCAATAAAAACATCGGGATTTATCTGATTCATTTTCTGGAAAATCGGAATCAATCTTTCGGTACCCGCAACCAAATAATAG
>CAYZMZ010000186.1:1157-7007 GCA_964479655.1 uncultured Planctomycetaceae bacterium | reverse complement strand
TTTCTCGGGTGAGGTCATATAAAAACCTTTTGTTCCACCGAACAACCAGTGCAAGCCCAGAATTTCCAGTCCGGCTTTTTCAGCGATCGACCTTAGTTCGGCGCGTTTTTTCGCAGAAATTGTATTGACATTGTTTCCGATGGTAAACGGAGCGATTTCCAATCCTGTATACCCCGCCTGAGCGGTTAATTCACAGCATTTCTGAAAAGATTCCGATTCGTACGTTTCATTGCACAAGGCGTATTTCATTTTACTTGAGGTGAGGTTTGACTGCCCCAAAACGGGAGAACAGACTGTTACAGCAGAAAGGGCTGCACTGAGTTGAAAAAATCTACGGCGGGAAACAGGATGTAACATGAAGTGATCTCCTTGTAATAGTGGGACACCCTAAAATTCAGGACTGTAAAAACCACAAAATCAACGGGTGATTTTATGACATGATAATCGACTTCTGTATAAGGGCATGTTTTGTATACTCAGGAATCTTCGCAACTGTTTACGATCGAAAGTCTGGTCCGATAATCGAACCGCATAACGGCAAGCAATACGATAATATCTCGGCTATCTTATCTGCAAAATCAACATGCATCGTACAGAAAAGACTGATTTTACAAGATCGTAAAACAAAAGTCAATAGGTTGAAATAATAAATTTTGTGAAAAGGTTCGATTCAATATTGTGATTTTTCAGGATTGAACGAACGCCCCGTTGTTTTGTAGGTATTTTGAGCGTAGCACGAAAAATCCCCCGAAATTGATTCATGGTTGGTTTTTATGAAATATTTTTCTGAATTTGTCTTCATTGGGCTGGTAAAAAATTTTTTGTGTAGTAAAATGGAAGGTAAGAAAGTAAGAGTTGATTGTCGACTATAACCAGTTTTCAAAATATATATTATATTTTAATGAGATACATAGGTAATAAAGAGAATATAATCGAAAAAATTTCCGGAATTCTTGATTCTCACGGAATTACCGGCAAGTCATTTTATCCCAGTACGGCGAATTAAATCTGGAGCAGTTTGAATACACTCGATTCAAAAGTAACGGTAACGGCAACTCCAATACCCGACATGTTTGGGAACAGTTGTACCTTTTATCGCGGAGAAAGAAATCATGAGTCCGTACATAAAATCGCCGTTGAATTATATTGGGGGCAAGTATAAACTTCTTCCCCAAATTCTTCCGTTATTTCCCTCTAATATTAACTGTTTCGTGGATTTATTTGCAGGCGGATGCAATGTTGGAATTAATGTTCAGGCGAAGCAAATTAATTGTAACGACAATTTGAGTTATTTGATTGATTTGTATGAGGTATTTCAACGTTATTCGCCGGAACATATTCTCGATTGTATTAATTCCCGGATTGAACAATACAGTCTTTCCCTAACCAATCAAGCGGGATTTCTTCAGTTGCGCAAGAGGTACAATACCTCACGTGAGCCGCTGGATTTGTTTGTTTTAATTGCGTATTCATTCAATCATCAAATACGTTTTAATAATAGTCATGAGTATAACAATCCTTTTGGGGCGCAACGTAGTAGTTTTAATGAATCAATGAAGCAAAATCTAATCCGTTTTGTAACCAGATTGCATAAAATTCGCGTAAATTTTACATGTAAAAATTTTACGGATGTAGACTTTTCCCGTCTGAGTACTACCGACATGGTTTACTGTGATCCCCCCTATTTAATAACGACCGGAACCTATAACGATGGGAAACGAGGATTTATCGGCTGGGGAAACAACGAAGAAATCGCACTTCTAAAAATTTTAGATAGCTTAAACGCAAGAAATGTGCGATTTGCCTTGTCAAACGTATTATCTCATAAAGGTAAAAACAATCAAATTCTTCAGGATTGGGTTACAGAAAATCAGTATTTTGTCAACGAATTAGCGATGAATTATTCCAATTCCAATTATCATACCAAAAATCGAGACCCTTATTCCAGTATTGAAGTTTTGATAACCAACTATCCGCCTGAAAAAGCTCAGCAAGAACGGTTCGATTTTTAAGAGGAAATCCCCTTACGAAAAATCCCCCGATATACGTTATAACGAGGGACTTTTTTAATCTTACAATTTGCGACAAACCACGTCAAACCGGGCAATCGCAACGTCTTTGCCGGTTCGATTACGGCAGGGCGGTTAGACCGGGAATACGTTTTAAGTCGCTTACGGGCTTCTTGGTTTTTTGAGCCTCGGTGGGTTTCCAGCCGGGCTGGAGTAAACAGCCGGTTATAGCCGCTTGCGTGCCGAGTGTTTCGGAAACCGTGTACTCGCTGGCGGCAACAGACCAGCCTTCAACGTTGGCAAAACGCCGCCAAATCGGCAGGTTGTTTCCTACCAGTTTGGCGTACTTGTTTATATCTTCAATCGTATCGTGCGGATAAATGGATTTCGGAAGCAAGGAAATACTCATGCCGTCAAATTTATGATCTTTACGAGGCGCGTAACTTAATCCCCACGCCATTTCTATGGCAGGTCGAGCGATTCCATAAGTATTTCTGTACGGAGTGATACCCGGTACAAATTCTACAATATGATCGCTGTAAGAGGGCAGGTCCAAATAGCGGGCGGGATAATTTACCCCTAATCCGGTAGTCATGCTGCTGTTGGTTGGATTGCAGCCTAACTCCCAGTCGCTGCACAAAAAGGCTGCATCTCGATATTTTTTATCTCTGCTGATAATCCAGGCGGGAATAAACGCCCGGGCGCGATTGAGCGGCTGGAAATTTCCCCATGATGTATGAGATACATACGCATGATTTTTCGCATACCATGGCATTCTGTACTGATAATTATTATTCAATTCCTCCAAACGAGTATCTGCCAGGTCTAACGCCGCCTTGCAAATTTTACTATAGACTTCCGCAAATTCAGGCTTGTCTTTTCCTTCGATAAGAAATTCAGCCAGATACATTGGAGAGCCTTTCCAGGACAGGTCTGCAAGGTATCTATCAAATCCAAGCGGACGGAATCGATTAAACTCGTCCACGTATTTCTTATCGCCGGTAAGCAGATACAGGTTAAAGGCCGCCTTGCCTAACTCGGTACCGGACAATTGCTCCGATTCCCGATAGGTTAGATCGACGGGAGTAACCTTTCCGTTTACTTTTGCCGGATAATCTTTGTACTCAACGACAACTCTATTTTTTGTGTCCGTTGCGTATTGATACGCTTTAATTGCCGAATCCATAAACCGTTTGGATTCCTTATTTGCTCCCGCTTTTTTCAAGGCCCAAGCCAAAGACGCCGCATAGCCTGCGTAATTAGCGGTACTTTCCATCGTAGGCAAGGCCAGAAAATACGGATGCTGATCGGTTACCGGTACATAATTACCCGGGTGCCCATCGGCTTCAATCCAGCAGCCAACACCGCCTTTGTCGTTTTGCGCTTTCAACCATACCATCGTTCCCCAAATCGCTTCATCGAGAATATCGGGAATTGAATTTCCGCTTTCGGGAATATTAAGCTGATTATCGGTAAAATTATCGGGGCACATTAAATACGCGGCTATAAAATCGCCGACGCATTCCAGATGAAACGGCCGCCGATCGTAATCAGCCGCATCGTGCCACCCGCCCCAGACGTTGGGCAGAACTTTATCGGTTTTGGAATAATTATGAATTAAGGTAAACGAATTTACATCATACTTTTTTCCGTCCTTATCGAAAAATCCCGCGTCCCCGCGACCGCCATAATGACGTATGTTAGGCGGAAAATTCCCTTCGTAAGTAATCCGATGACATCCTTCCGGATGGGGATTGGTTTTCAAATATTCTTCTGGAATATAAGATTCCCAGGCGGAATACGGCTGTTTGATTATCGTACCGCAACGTTTGTGGTACATTCCTCGCATACGGACGTAAAACGCCTCGCCGATAGCCTGATTTCCCAATTCAAACGGTAAGCTGCTGCCGATTCCGTCAATCGTAATTTGATACCGTCCAGGCAAGCTGAAGTCGGAAAAGTCCAAATCATAAACCTTTTCTCCTGAATACTGCGGTAATTGTACATCGGTAACCGTTCTAGCGGTAATTGTACCTTCATAGACCGATTTTTGGGTTGAGTAATCGACAATCGAAAACGGTTTACCGATATAGTTATCGTAATTGCGTGCTCCTAATTCCGGTCCCCGCCATAGTCCTAAATATCCGTATTTTCGTCCGGCTTGAGGAGAATATCCGACTTGATTGACCTTTATAGCCGCACTGCACGATTTTGAACTGTACTTAAACTGAATCGATTCTCCCAAAGCGTTGGTAATCGTATAGACTTCGTTTTCTGTCATCTGAGCGGCGAGTTCAAAATAGGCGTGATGAGTTACCTCTGCATTGTGCGTGATAACCTCTTCCGAGGTAATCATATTAGGAAATCGGGCGGCAGAAACAGGATTGATCCAATATCCGCTTTTGGCGATTGGAATAGACTTGCCTGCGCTGTCGGTAATCTTAAAACCGTCTTGATTTTGATACGCTTTGGAAATAATCGGACGGTACGCTTCTATTATTGACGCCCCAGCGAAATTGTAATTGAATCGCCACGACCAATCTTGCGGTTTATACTGGGGTTGTTCAAGCAACTTCAAAAACGGACCGCATTCTTCTACAAATCGCTCGATTAGAAAATCTTGATAATAGCCGGTCAAACAAAGGTTTTGACTGTCTATTTGCGATACTTTCAAAAATCCGTGAATTGCAGGCGTTTTTTCGGGAGCAACGCGCCGCGGAATCGGAATTGGCTGCGCGGAAATCGCCCAGCTTGAAATTAAAACAACAAACGCAAAAAGCAGTTTTTTCATGATAAATCAATGGGAATAGAACTACAAAAATTTAAATAAAAACACCTTTTTATGATACACAGGTTCCACTTGAAATTTTCCGGCTTGTGTTATCATAAACCAGCCGTTTCATTTCGCCCTGATCGGCAAAACAAGGATTTAGCTCGGCTTATTGGGCGAAATCAAAACGACGTCAAGAGAAAAATTCAAGTAGTCATAGTATAATTCGTAAACCGAGAGTTTTAATTCCTACGGTAGCAAAATCAAAACGGTGCCGAGGGAAAAAATCAAGTAGTATTAGTATTACTTGTCCAACTAACGATTGGAATCGCCGCCGTTAAAGTCCTTCATGTTTTTCGATATGATGGGTAATAAGCCAGCAATCGTCTTCCTTTTCCAGCTCGACGGTAAATCGGGCAACGTACGTTTCCCCGAAATTATTTTTTTCCTCTTTAGCTTTGAATTTAACAACGCCTTGAAATTCGGCTTTTGCCGTCGGCGGAATCGTAAAGTCGTTAAAGGCTAAATCCAAGTCGTAAATTCCAATTTTTCGGATGGTAATCGCGTCTAAAGCCCATTGAACACGAGATAGCGTTTGCTGCGCCTCGGGAGTTAAAAAACGCTTTACAGCCGGAATATCCTTGTTCAAAATCGCCTCGCGAATACCGTCGAAAGTACGCATAACACCTTCCCGGTTTGTTTCGACTGCCGCGTCCAAAACAATTCCCCCGACAATAACGCCCAGCGGAATGGGGATAGCAAGCAGAATTTTACTGTTGCCGGTAATAAACCAAAAGGAAATCAAGAAAAAAAGGATTACCGCACCGACAATCAGCAAAGGAACGTAGGTTTCGTAAAATATTTCCATCATTTAGGGTTACCCTTGTAATAAAGAGTAGTTTTTATATAATAACGCTAGTACTGGAGTTTTTCGTTTTGAATTGTTCAAGCTATCGCTTGCATAGAAAAATTCCGTTATTAGCCGTAGTATAACCTCCATTAAAGTTTGCGTCAAGACGTATCCCGAAAATTAATGAAAAATAAAAATCAGAATATTCCTAATCATGTAGC
>CAYZMZ010000186.1:0-1129 GCA_964479655.1 uncultured Planctomycetaceae bacterium | reverse complement strand
GAAGGGCATAAACAAGGAGCGCAGTCCGTTCAAAAAGCCGTAGAATTTTGCGTTCAAACCGGAATCCCGTGGCTAACCCTGTACTGCTTTTCCAGCGAAAATTGGAAACGTCCAACCGACGAATTGCATAGTTTGATGTTTCTGTTAGAACAATTTATGATTGTCAAGCGGGCGATTTTAATCGAAAAGAATATTCGCTTGAAGGTTATCGGACGCCGGGACAATATTCCTCAATCCGCGTTGGAAGAAATGGATAAAACAATCGCCGCGACGGCTAACTGTACCGACTTAACCCTTCAACTGGCGATAAACTACGGTTCGCGTCAGGAAATTGCCGACGCCTGCAAGTCAATCGCTCGTCAGGTGGAACAAAAGCAGCTATCCGTCGATCAAATAGACGAATCGATAATCAGTCGGAATTTATATACTTCCGACGCACCTGATCCGGATTTATTAATCCGAACGGCGGGAGAAATGCGGATTAGCAACTATTTACTGTGGCAGATTAGCTACGCCGAAATTTGGGTTACGCAAACGCTTTGGCCGGATTTCGATAAAACGACTTTTCAGCAAGCGATTGACGACTACGCGAATCGCCATCGCCGTTTCGGTGCGATTTAAGCGAATATCAAACGATTCAAATTCGCCTTGATTACCCGTTGCCCCTCGATCTATAGGGGGAGATAATTTTTACGAAGCCCCGTGCCGGGGAGGCAGTTCGGCTACCGCCGATTGCCGAAAACAGGTTGACGGGGATAATATTGCTGATTTTGAATACCGCTTAATTCGGTTCCGAAGTCTTAACCTCTTTAGAGGTTTCTCGTATGGTAGAACACAGCGTTCCCCTCTTTCCCCCCGCGCTTTTTCCCGTGCGCAGCCAGCCGGAGGCTGGCTGCACACGGGAAAAGCGCAACTGTCAGCGGGGTGTATCTCCGTTCCCGCCACTGAAGTGGCGGGTTATGGAGGAAAATGTCTTCTCCATAACCCCGGACTTTAGTCCGGGGCTGAACATAGCACCACTTTATACTCCTGCCCGCGCCGTCAGGCGGCGGGCAGAGAATCAAACGCAAACATACCCGCCTGCAACATTCAATATTATATTTTTGCGGACGAGGACGTCCGCGCTCCG
>CAYZMZ010000185.1:0-7009 GCA_964479655.1 uncultured Planctomycetaceae bacterium | reverse complement strand
ACTCCGTCTACAGCGACCCCGCCGATTCCTCCGCGTCCGGTTCAAGAGTCAACGCGCATGCCGGGAGAATCTCGTGTACGTCCGAAGCCGGTGGAACAGCCGCATCCAGGTTTAAAACCGATTGTCCAAAAAAGACCTGCGTCCGGGGCAAGCAGCAGTTCGGTTCCTCCGATTCCGGGAAGTCGGCATCAAGCCCAGTTGCCGCCGGAAAAACTTCGTCCTGATATGGAGCGGCCAGACAAATGTTTATGGGCGTTTCCTACTGAAATCCCGTTGACAAAAAACGCGCGTCCGGTACGCAATGCGCCTGTTGTCGATACGCAGGGACGATTGGTTTTCTATTCTCAAAACAAAGTCGTGTGTCTGGATATTTCAGAATCAACACCTAAAGTATCGTGGGAATATTCAACCGGCAGTCACGTTCCGGGTGCTATTGTGTTAGATAAAGAAGGATGCTATCGATTCCATTCATTGGACGGATTTCTGCATTGCATCGATTCTCAAGGACGTCCGGTATACAAATCGTGCGATGTCGGCGAGCCGCTTGGATTCGCATCGCCTATTATTGCCCCGTCGGGAGATACGTTAATCTGCTCTTACGAAGGCGGATTGTTGCTGGTAGATATAGACGGTAAACTTCAGCAGAAGCCGTATTATCGAACCAAAACGAAGTTGGACGCACCTGGTATTATTTACAATCACACGTTATATATCGGGTCTGAAAACGGATTTTTATTCGCTTTGGAGTTAAACGAAACGAAAGGCAATCTGCTATGGGATCATAGACATGAAGTTGGTTACACAGGTGGATTTTTAAACACCTCTCCCGCAGTTATGGCGGATGGAACCCTGGTAATTGCCGGACGAGATAACACGCTTCAGGGCTTTGGACAAGACGGCTCCGTTTTATGGCAGTGCAAAATGCCGGGGCAAATGCTCGGGTCGCCTGTAATAGACCGTGAGGGCGACATCTACATCGGCTGTACTTTCTCACGCCGCTTGGGAGAACCCGGGGCTTATATGGTTTGCGTAGACGGTCAAACCTTGCAGTCAAGATGGCAGTACGAAGCCGGCGGCATGATAGAATCAACGCCCGTTATCGGGGAAGACCACATGTTGTATTTCGGCGATAATACCGGAACGATGTACGCTCTTTCCACCCGCCGGGGGGATTGCCGTTGGTCTGGCAAGTTTGAAGCGGCAATTCGGTCAGCAGCCGTTATTGCAGCGGAAAATTTGCTTTGTTTTACCTTGGATGACGAAGTTTTGGTTGGCGTTAAGTGCGAATCGGCTTCCATGGCAACCGATACCGGTTCCGGCGGATGGCCTAAATTGTGCTATGACCTGTTCAACTCCGGCGTAAGCCGATAATTTGCGGTATAAAAAAACGGGAAAATATTTAATTTATTTTCCCGTAATCGCTTGACTTTTTCTTTTGATTAATTTATACTCTGTTTATACGAGTTATTTTCAGCGGAGTTTTTGCCTCAAGACTCAATGAATTCGGTGTTATTGATTTAACATCTAAATTGTCCGAGCGGCAATCCAAAACATCGCAACGGAGGCTCGTATGCAGTTAGCGTCCATTTTATAATTTGGACGCCGCAAGGGTGTTCCCTCAATTTGCGGGTTCGGTATAGTCGCACGAGTTTTCGTTCTATCAGTACCTGCAAACATAGAAGAATATCAATCTTGGTGTTTTTTGTATGTATCTTTAATTAACGTTTACTTTATCCCCCCTTTTATTGACATGAATATTTCAAGACGAGATTTACTGCTTTCCGCCGGGGCATTTGCCTTTGGCTCGGTATTGGTACCTTCCTTTGCGTTTGCGAAGGACAAAAAGAATGTTCCGCTCTGTTTACAGTTATACAGCGTTGGAGGAATTTCCAATGATCCCGCCAAACGATTCGCGGAATTGGCCAAGATGGGTTATCAGGGCGTTGAATACGCTGGTTTTGGCGGAAAAAGCGCCAAAGATTTACGCAAATTTCAGGATGATGCCGGATTGATTTGCACGGGTTCGCATACCGGACGCGGACAGATCGAAAATCTGGACGAATTGAAAAAGACAATTGAATTTCATTTGGAACTGGGAGCCAAATTTATCATTTGTCCCGGCATGGGCAACAACGGGGTTGACGGCTGGAAGAAGGCGGCGGAATCCTTCTCCAAGGCGGCTGAAGTCGCTGCGCAATCTGGCTTGTACGTAGGTTATCATGCGCATCAACACGATTTCAATAAAATTGACGGCGATTTATCCTCTTGGGAAGTCTTTGCCGACAATTCCTGCGATAAAGTCCAGCTGCAAATTGACCTCGGTCATTGCGTTAATAAGGGAGCTGATCCCTACGCTTTGATTGCAAAATACCCCGGACGAACGAAGACCATTCATCTGAAGGAATCCGACAATAAAATTATCGGTGAAGGCCGCGTTGATTGGAAAAAAGCCTTTGAGTTATGCGAAACTGTCGGCGGTGTAGAAACGTATACAGTAGAGTACGAAGGTTCCATGAATCGTATGGAAGCCGTCGAAAAAGACGCTCAGGGCTTTTTTAAAGTTCATGGCTAATAAACGGTAATAATTGATTATACTGCTTAACGGCATTTTATCAGAGGAAACCCTTTTTTTAAACAAAGGGTTTCCTTTTCAACGGCTCCGTTCGAGTTCTTTCTACTGCGTCCAAGAACGGATTTTCAAGCTTTTCGTCTCAAATCTATCTAGATTTTATTGATTTTGCAACGAGTTTGTAATAGTTCTGTAATACTTGCCTTTTTTAGCTTAAATGGCGATTCCAAAATAAACAAAAAACGTTATAGTATATACACGTGAATTGAATTTTAATGCAATTTATACTAAAACTGCGTGGAATTTTTCTTCGTAACGTCGTTTTAATTTCGCCTGCCAGAATCAAACAACCCTTTATTTGATTGATTGGGAAAAAATGGAACGACTGAGGTTTGTTATGCAAACCGAAAAAAATCAAGTGGAGTCAGTATAATTATTTGTAAATAATACGGTAGATCATGTCGAATCCAGAATTAACGCAATCTGCCGAAACAACTCAATACCCAATTATTCATGAAATCGCTAATTCCGTAACTCACGGAATTGGAGCGGGGTTATCTGTCGTTGCGCTGTTTATGCTGGTCTTGCGAGCGGCGATGTTCGCGCCAGACAACATGAAAACAACGGCGATATTCAGTTTTATGGTTTTTGGAATCAGTCTGATTATTCTTTACAGTTCCTCGACTCTCTATCATGCGGTTTGGAATACGGGATTAAAAAGAAGTTTATGCGTTGTAGATCACTCAGCCATCTATATTTTGATTGCCGGATCGTATACAGCGTTTGCATTAAATTTAATTCCCGGTACTGTCGGTTGGATTTTAGTGGGCGTGAATTGGGGACTGGCGATTTTCGGTACGATTATATACGCGATATTTCGAGAAAAATCGCAGCAGATTTCGCTTTGCTTATACTTATTTATGGGCTGGCTGATTGTATTTGCGATTCGCCCGTTGCTTGCTTCCGCCGAATTGCAAACGATTCTTTTGCTCAGTGCGGGCGGATTCTCGTATACATTCGGCTGCTATTTCTTCGTAAAAAAGAACTGTTGGTGGGCGCACCCCGTCTGGCATTTATTCGTTCTCGGCGGCAGCTTCCTCCAATTTTTAGCCGCCTATTGGATTTATTAACGTATAACGTTTGAAGTCCCCCCGGAAAAGATTTATGCGGAATGCGCGGAGCTTGTTCCCGCTTTCACAAAAGAGAGCTTGCTTCCCCGCTCTTAACGTCTTTAGGCGTTAGCATTGTTCAAGGCGACAACTATGTCGCCTAACAGAACGATAACCCAACACGGTATTCTAAATCGGCAATATTAAACGGCTGAGAACAACCCTCAAATTGGTCTTTCCGTATATACAAACGCCCCGCATATTACTGCAGGGCGTTGAAAATTTAAGACGTTAAAGAACTGTTACTATTCGCGATTTCCACGTTCTTTTTTGTACTTTTCGTAGATACTGAAATCAGGTTCGTATTGTTTGGATTGCTCAACAGTCGGTTTGGCAAGCGGACGAACAAGACGGAATCCAACTTTCTGGGCATCGGTAAAGAACCAAATACTTTGCGGTATCTGCGGGTCTTGCATTTTCCAGTCTTTATGAGAAGCCCAGCGAGCGGCGGAACGAAGTCGTTCGGGGTCATCGTCCCAGGAACCGCCTCGAACAACGATTTGATACTGCGCGTTTTCCGGAGCAACCAGCGGATTAACCAATACTTTACCGCCAGCCGCCTTGACTAACGTTTCGTAAGAATCAACTGCGTATTTATCCAAACAGAGTTCCCAGACGTTGCCATGCATATCGTATAATCCCCACGGATTCGGCTTTTTCGTTCCGACTTTAGCGTACTTTTCGTCTGAATTTTCGTAGTAGACGGCATAGTCATCGATATCAGAATCGTCTTCGCCAAAGCTAAACGCAGTGGTCGTTCCAGCGCGGCAGGCGTATTCCCATTCCGCTTCGGTAGGCAAACGATAATAACGTCCCGTTGTTGCGGTAAGCCATTTGCAATACATCGCTACGGAATACGGCGGAACGCAAATAGCAGGATAGCCATCTTTCCCCATTCCAAAAGTCATATCGACGTAGGCGGGAGTCGGGTGAGGAATTACGTCTGCCAACTTATTATTATCAGAAATTGTCTTTTCTTCTGCCTTTCGTTTCTTTTGAGACTGTAATTCAGACCAAGACAGATATTCGTCCCAGGTTACTTCATACTTTCCCATCCAGAAGGGAGAAACCTGAACTTCATGCTGCGGACCTTCAGAGGCAGGATTGTAATAATATTTCGGTTCCGGATCGCCGCCGAGATCCGTTTGCTCTTCCTCGGAAGACCCCATAAGAAACGTTCCGCCCTTGATGGGAATCATCGTAAAGGAGGCTCCCGTACCGGGAATTGTTTCGGTGTACTCTTTCATGTCCTTTTCCGTTGCAGCAACAGCATCGGGAACCGATACTTCAGTGAGTTTCCAACTCGGCGACGGAGCCGAAGGATCCTGTTGCGCCAATAAATCCGAACAAAAAGATAAAGAAATCGCAAAAAAAACGAGGGTGAGGGCTTGCAATGTACCCCCCTTGTGAGTTAAAATGGTCTTCAAACAACGTCTCCGTTAAAATTAAGTAATGTGTAAAATGATAACATAGTTATCATCAAACCGTAAAAAACACCGTAAACACCGAATTTTCCATCATGAAAAAATCAGCTGTCCTTTCCTTTCTAACAACATTCATCCTGACTGTTTCCTTCCATTATACTCTATTTGCTCAAAATTTGCAACGGTATAGTTACAATTTTTTTGAAATGGGCGTCCCAATTAATATAATTTTTTATGGAAAAGGCGATACAGTCTCCCAAAAACAACAGGCGGATCAGGCAGCAAAGCGAGCTTTTGATAGAATTTCTCAATTAAACCTCGTTTTTTCGGATTACCAGCCGGATTCAGAATTGCGTATCGCCTGCGTAAAGGCGCAATCGGGGGAAGAAGTCGTTGTATCCGACGATTTCTGGACGGTTCTGACGGCTTCGCAAAAATACTATCGTTTGTCCAAGGGAGCCTTTGATCCTACCGTTGCAGGAGCGGTTAAATTATGGCGGAGAGCCAGAAGAGAGGAAAAAATGCCGCGTGCTGATTTACTAGCGCAGGCGAAACGACTTACCAATTTCTCTCTGATTACCCTCAATGAAAAAAATAAATCCATGAAATTTGCGGAAAAAGGAATCAGACTGGATTTCGGCGGTATTGCAAAGGGATATATTATCGACCAATCGCTTAAAATACTCGTCGAATCGGGATTTCCCAGCGCGATGGTAGATATTGGCGGCGACGTTGGTTTGGCAGACGCGCCCCCAGCTGGTTGCGAAACGGGTTATAAAACCGATTCCGCAACGCCGGAATCAGAGGCTCAACCCCGCGGTTGGAAGGTGGGGATTTTAACCCCGGAAGGCAAAAACGTTGCTGAATATAAATACCTGTCGCGGTGCGCAGTCGCTACCTCGGGAGATACGGAACGTTTTGTGATTATCGACGGAGTAAAGTATTCTCATATTATAGATCCCAAAACTGGATTGGGACTCACGCATAGCGTAGTAACAACGGTTATCGCCCCCACCGCGATGGAAGCCGACGCATGGGCCTCCGCCAGGTCGGTTGATCCGAAACTGCCTGAAATACCCGGAGAAAACAATCCATAGCATACTTTAGAACACGATATTCAAATAGACAATACTATTTTTCGGTGTCCGCTTTATCGGTGTTGCTTTACCGCGCAGATACCGGGAAATCGTTATTCTAAAAATGTCGTTCTAGAATTTGGATTAATTCCTCTTGCGTCAGCGTTTTGGGATTTCCGTTGAGACTATTCCCTTGGGAATCCCGGGCGATTTCGGGAATCTGACTTCGTTGCAATCCCAACAGCTGAAGTTTATCGGGCATCGAGATATTTTTCGCTATCGTCTTAATACTGTTTATTAGTTCATCAATACGATTTATTCCGTAATTGGACGATTCCGGCAGAACAAAGCCGGCAATTGCGTTTAATTCCGTTATAGCATCCTGACGATTAACTTCAATGGCAATCGGAAGCATACAGGCGCAGGCGACCCCGTGAGCCACGTGAATATGCGCTCCCAGGGAGGCGGCGACCCCGTGAGCCATGCCCAGCCCGGAGTTTGCCAGGCATATTCCGGAAAGCAGTGCTCCTTGAGCCATTTGTTCACGTGCTGAACGATTTTCCCCGTCTGCAACCGCGATTTCCAACGATTTCCAAACCAATCCAAGCCCTTCCAAAGCCAACGATTGCGGAATCGGACGCGCTTTGCGGGAAATGAAACTTTCTATCAGCTGAGTTAAAGCGTCCATTCCAGACGCCGCCGTTACAAACGGGGGGCAGTAAACGGTAAGCTCCGGGTAGTAGGTGCCCGGTCCTGAAAAGGTATAGGCAG
>CAYZMZ010000184.1:1122-7035 GCA_964479655.1 uncultured Planctomycetaceae bacterium | reverse complement strand
TCCACGCTCCAGAGGGGCAAGCGGTATTCTATGTTTATTCAGGCACGGGGTTCAATCGCTACGCGGTTGGGGAACCGCCCGCCGAAAAATGGTTTCGACGATCGTTCGGGGGCGGCAAATATTCAGCCCACCAGACGAAGTGGATAGAAAAGTTTTGCCAAACGGGAATCGCTGCGTTGTGTGAGCGTTGTTCGGTTTCCTCTTCTGGACAATTTTGCCAATTCGTAAAAATTTAGCCTAGGGGGGAATTGTAAATATTAAAACTCTCCCTTATAATACCAGTTGTTCCAATAAAGTTCCGGTATCATACTGATTCCACCTGAAATTACCCGGCTTATATTGCTATAAACCAGCCGCGTTTTATTTCGCCTTAATCGGTAAAACAGCGAGTTTTCCTCTTCGAGGGATGGGAATCAAACGGCGTTGAGAAGAAAAATCGCGTTGTTATAGTATAAAGCGTTCGCGTTGATACGGGAAATAAGTTGGTACGGAGAATAAAAAGAATGCATCTACAGCCGGGGCGCGTCCCCCGCCTTGTTAGAAACAGGTCAGTTTGCAATTTCACCCTATTTTTAAGGAGATTCATAAATGGATATTCAATCGCTCGGCCCAATCGGGTCAATCGCCTTGGTAATTTGCTGCGCAGGAGCAGTCGTATTTCTGCTTCCCTTTTTCTGGGGAATTTCGGTTTACAATCGCTTGATTTCCCTGCGAAATCGATTCAAAAACGCCTTTTCTCAAATTGATGTCCAATTAAAACGACGTTACGATTTGATTCCCAATTTGGTCAATGCGGCTAAAGGATACATGGCTCACGAAAAAGGAACCCTGGAGGCGGTAATCAATGCCCGTGCAAACGCCTTTAACGCCAATAAAACCGCAGCGGCAGACCCGACCAATGCGGCGGCGATGCAGCAATTGGGGATTGCAGAATCCAATCTCGGCGGAGCTTTGGGACGTTTAATGGCGGTCTTTGAAAGCTATCCCGATTTGAAGGAAAATGAAAATATTATGCAAATTCAGGAAGAGCTGACTACAACCGAAAACAAAGTAGCCTTTGCTCGACAGGCGTATAACGACGCGGTTATGGTTTACAACACCGCACGCGAAACGTTTCCGTCCAATGTAATCGCAGGATTAACGGGATTTTTACCCGCCAGCTCGTTCGAGATTACCAATCAAGCGGAAAAAGAAGCTCCGAAAGTTCAATTCTGATTCCGGATATTTTTCGATGATTCTTCTAACCCCTAATTAAGCGGTACGTATTTTCATGTCAAGTATGGATTTTTTCGCTCATCAGGAGCAAGCTCATAAGCTGACTCGCTGGTTGACGTTTTACTATATTCTGGCGGTTTTGTTCGTTGTTATCGGAATGAATATCGTTCTTGTTCCGGTTATATCCCTTGTAACAGAATCGGATTCGGAGGAAAGTGCGTACGTTTCGTCTGAAGATTCCATGGGATTTTTGTCCGTTAAAACGGCAGGAATCAGCTTGATGGTTACGGGGTTTACGGTTTTGTTTATTCTCGGCGGTACGGGCTATAAAACCAGTGAGATGGCGGCACAGACCGGCGGAACAATTGCCGAATCAATGGGCGGGCGGCTTGTTTCGCCCAATACGCGCAATTTTTCCGAACGGCAGTTGCTGAACATCGTAGAAGAAATTTCGATTGCCGCAGGCGTCGGCGTTCCGCAAGTTTATATCTTGGAAAACGAGAATAGTATCAACGCCTTTGCCGCCGGCTGGGATAAAAACTCGGCGGCGATTGCCGTTACCGAAGGCGCGTTGAAGTATTTCAATCGAGATGAATTACAGGGAGTTATCGCGCACGAGTTCAGTCATATTCTTAACGGAGACATGCGATTTAATATCCGACTAATCGGAGTATTATTCGGCTTGGAATTAATCTTTCTGCTCGGTTGGTTCACGTTCCGATTCGCGGCTTCCTGCGGGAACGGCGGAGACGGAAAAAAAGGCAGTGCGACTATCGCATTTCTGTTGATTGGTCTGATGGTTGCGCTTATCGGTCTGATTGGAAAAACCGCTGCTAATATAATCCGCGCCGCGATTTCTCGTCAGAGAGAGTATTTAGCCGATGCGTCTGCCGTGCAGTTTACCCGCAATCCAGACGGAATCGGCAACGCATTGATAAAAATCGGAGCGATCAATTCTAGCGAATCGCTCGAATCGCCCAACGCGTCGGAATGCAGCCACCTGTTTTTTGCTGATATTGATTCAGCGTCCCTTTTCAGCGGTCTATGGAACTCCCATCCGCCTTTGAAAAAGCGAATTAAACGTATTCTGCCTCAATACGATGGAACTATTCCCAGTAGAATTAAGCGGGAATTATCCAATCCTCCGGGATTAAACTCTGACGGAGAAGCAGCCGAGAATACTCCAGAAAAGCAAAAGAAAGCCGTCCGAAATCTCCGTCGAGGTGTACGAAACGGACAATTTGGACTTCCCGCTTCTCCAGCAGGTACGGCGGCGGCTGGATTAGGGGTCGTAATCGCCGCCGCAATAAACGATACCTCCGTTCAATTACCCGATCAGGGCGTTGTTCTTACCGATGCGATTCCCGGTTCTATCGCAGCGATGCTTGAAGACCCGTACGACGTTCAGGCGGTTTTATACGCCTTGTTGCTGGATTCTGATCAAGAGGTACAAAATCGTCAATGGACGACGCTTCGCTCCGCAGTTCCGGATTATTTAATCAAACGAATCAAGTCGATTTTACCCGAAGTTCAATCGCTTTCCTGCGTAGCCAAAATTACGGCGGCGGAATTGAGTGTTTCCGCTTTGCGGATGATGTCCGGCGGTCAGTATCAAAAATTCAAAAACTGTATTGTTTCTTTAACGGAGGCAGACGGTAAAATAGATTTATTTGAATTTGCCCTGCGAATGATGCTCATCGGACGTTTAGACACCTTTTTCGGCGTTTCAAAACCCAAAGCGGTTATATCGCACCTATCGCAGGTTTCCCATGAATTTGCTATCGCGATGGGATACCTTGCCTATCAGGGGGCGGATTCGCTTCAACAGGCTCAAGACGCCTACCGGACTGCCATGCAAGAGCTATCCATTCAAGGGGAGTGTCCAGAACAAAACCAGTGTACGCTTGCAACTTTTGCCGCGTCCTTAAAAAAATTGCAGTGCTGCTCCCCTGCTATCAAAAAACAATTTATTCAGGCGTTTGAGGTTTGTATTAATTTCGACGGTAAAATTACGCAGCGAGAAAATGAGCTGATTCATACAATCAGCGTCAGTTTGGGAATATAACAGAATCGGTTTGTTATGCAGACCGGAAAATAGCCGTTTCATTTCGCCTTAATCGGTAAAACGGAGAGTTTTTATTCGTATTGCGGCGAAATCAAAACGGTATCGATAGAAAAAATCAAGTAGTCCTCGTATAACAGTTGCCAATATCCAGGTATTGCCGAAATAACATGAATCAATCATATCAAAATAACATGCTGACCCAGAAAACGGAAACGCGAAACGTATCCCGAAAACGTTTTAATCAGTCGTCGGAGATTAAGATATTGCCGCAAGCCAGAATTTATTTTTTGGTTGAAAGTCTGCATTACAACGATAATATCGTCAATCAGTTTCGGGCTTGGGGATTGGATGTCAGCATTCATTTTAGACCGGAAGATATTTTCGGAGCGTGCGATCGTCTGCTTCCTGCCTGTATTGTGGTTTTGATGGACGATTCCCGTCGAAAAATAGCGCAGGAGCTATTAAAGTCGATGAAAAATTCCATCGAATCGCTGCACTTATCGATGCCGATAATTGTTTTTGTCAACCGCCCGACGCTCTCCGAAACGTTACTGTATATTCGTTCAGGAGCAAATGACGTAATCAGCAATCTTTCCGAAACCGGCAGTTGGGAAAACGTGATTACCGACTGGATCGAAGAATCCGAACGAAATCGCACGAAAAACAATCAGACTCAAGTTGCCTGCGAACGATTTTCTACCTTGCCCCAGCCGGTAGCAGAAACGGCTCAGATGCTGTATTTAGGCTGTTCTAACGCAGAAATAGCGCAGGCAACCGGACGTAAAATCCGAACGGTCGAACAACGACGCGCTAAATTAATGCAGACGATGAACGCGCATAATTTTGCGGAATTGATTCGTTTTTTAGGACTGGTTTTGGATAAATAAAAAGAGTTCGTTTCCGTGTGTTTCACGCACGGCTATAAACATTCAACCGCTACGCGGTTGGAGTCAAGCGGTATTCTCAGTCTATCCTTATATAACCCTAATTACGGCGCAAGCACCTTCATTACGGGCTTGCGGGTGTCTTCGCGCCTTCCGGTTAGATAAACTCTGAACCGTCTCCCCGTCGCGGGAACGCCAACCATTTTTTCGGCTGCACCCCATCTATTATTATGTCAGAATTGAATTGACGGAAGAAAATTTTATGGAGAAACCATTTTTCTGAAATGGCTATTTGTTTATCGCTTGATTTGAGCCAGCGTTTTGAGAATTTCAGCGCAAATATCCTGCGGTTCGGACATTCGCCCGATCCCCGATTCTCCGCAACTGAAGCGTCCTTGTTCCGGACCGAGAATTTTTACGCCGTCTTCTCGTAATAAACTTACGTTCCGCTGTACAGATTTTTTATTCCACATAACGCCGTTCATTGCAGGAGCAAGAATAACCGGTCCCTCGAAAGCGAGATAGGTTGTAGATAATAAATCGTCTGCCAAGCCGTTGGCGGCCTTCCCTAAAAAATTGGCGGTAGCCGGAGCAACGCAAAGCAGGTCTGAATGACGGGCTAAATCTATATGCGGGTGAGAGGCGCCCTGTTGAGGAAATAATTCGGTAAAAACAGGGTATCCTGAAAGAGCCTGAAAGGTTCGCGCACCAACCAGCTGGGTTGCGGCTGCGGTCATAATTACGCGTACCGATACCGACGACTGCGTTAGCAAGCTAACCAGAGAAGCGGATTTGTACGCGGCGATCCCGCCGGTTATCCCCAGCAATACAGTTGGTGAAGTCATAACAATTAAATTAATGGAAGTCCTCTATACCAAAATTGGTAAGAATATCTTCGCCGTGAATATCGTCGGCGGTTTTAATTTCGTTGTTGGTATCCAGGAAAATCTTATCCTGCATGATTTCAGCGATAATAATCGCCATTTTATCGTCCGTGTTAAGATCGACCAAAGGTCTGACCCCTTTATTTAACGCGGTCATGCGCTTTTGAATAAGGGTAGACAATTTGAATCGTCCGCCAACTTTTCGGACAATTGCTTCTTCTCGCAGTTCATTATACATGGCTATTGAGCCTCCTTTTCAACGATATGACAAATAGCGTCTGCCGCATCGGCAACGCAGTCGTTCACAACAATAAAATTATATTGATTCGCAGAGTCCATTTCTGCCTGCGCCCGTTTTAGACGAATGGCAATATCGGCCTCTGATTCCGTTTTGCGGCCCCGTAGCCGCTGCTGAAGTATTTCCATCGAGCCGGGGGAAATGAATACCGAAATCACCTGATCTGAGTATCGGCGGCGAACTTCCTGCGCTCCGCGGACGTCTATTTCCAGCAAAACCCAGGTTCCCTGTTCCAAATACGGCTCAACTTCTTCTACCGGCGTTCCGTACCATACGCCGGAACCAAATACTTCAAAGGATTCCAAAAAGCCGTTCTCCGACTGTTTGGATAAAAACTGTTCCGTGGTTATAAAATGGTAATTAATTCCCTCTTGCTCTCCCTGACGGGGCGAACGAGTGGTAGCGGAAACACTGCAATGAAACGGAGCCGGACAGCGCGATAAAAATTCTCGCACAACGGTCGATTTTCCCGCTCCGGAGGGTCCCGAAATAATTAATATTTTACCGCGTTTCACGTTTATTTAACTACTCTAATGTATAAAATTTTAATATATACAATGTGGATTT
>CAYZMZ010000184.1:0-1112 GCA_964479655.1 uncultured Planctomycetaceae bacterium | reverse complement strand
CCGAATTTTTTCTATTACCGCCTTGATTTCTATTACCAAGCGCGCGATTTGAACGTCGTTGGCTTTTGAACCAATCGTATTGGTTTCCCGATTCATTTCTTGGGTCAAAAAATCCAGCTTTCGTCCCTCGGTTTCGGGAGAGACGATTAAATTATCAAACTGATCCAAATGACTGGCTAAGCGAACGATTTCTTCGGAAATATCGCACTTATCGGTAAAAATCGCGACTTCACGGATAATATCTTTTGCGTCGAGCTGAATATCATGCTCTTGCAAAACAGTATTGATTCGTTCAGTAAGTTTAGCCGCATAATTTTGGGGTATGGCGGGGGCTAAAACCCGGATTTGATCTAAACAATTCCGAATAAACTTGATATTAGCGGATAAATCCAGTCCCATGGCAGCCCCTTCGCGGGCACGCATTTGAGCTAATTTATCGGCGGCATCAATCAAAGCGGATTCTATAACCGGCCAAGTGTCTTCTACGGACGATTCCCGGCTGCCGGCGGAATCGTCCGTTACGCCAGGCAACGCCAGCAACGAGACAGGCGAGGTGATCATTTCTACCCCGTTACTTTTAGACCATTGCTGTAGTTTAGTCCAGTAAGAAGTCAGGGCAGATTCGTTGAATAAAATACGATCCGGGGAAAAATCTTGGGTAACCTGCAGATTCAGCTGGACAGAACCGCGCTTGACCGACTGGCGAAGTACGGATTCAATCTGACTTTCCAACAGCCCGTATCCCTCGTTGGCACGGAGCGATAGTTTGAAATAGCGATTGTTTACGGTTTTAATTTCGACGTGTACATTTATTCCGTTTTCACGTTTGCGGGATTCGCCGAAACCTGTCATGCTTAACAGCATTTATACCTCAACTGTTTTCCAACACATAATATAAACAGAGGATTAAATTCGTAAAATTAAAAATCTAACCCGAATATAATACACAAAACACACGACAGAGCGCGAATCTATATTTTAGCGATAAATTCGCGTAAATCGTGTGTTCAACGAAAGACCAGACCAAATCTTATTTCGCGTCTTCAGCCGGAGCTGCCGGAGCGGATTGAGCCGGTTTCGCGTCTTCAGCCGGAGCTGCCGGAGCGGATTCA
>CAYZMZ010000183.1:4511-7067 GCA_964479655.1 uncultured Planctomycetaceae bacterium | reverse complement strand
GAATGCAAGGGAGAAGGGGTATTAAAAATCAATATTGAATACCTGCCGGAAATTGAAATGGTCTGCGACGAATGCCAGGGACAGCGATTCCGTTCTGAATACCTGCAAGTTCGATATCGGGGCTTAAACGCAGCGGAAATATTGCATTTATCCGTCCGAGACGCCTTTGCATTCTTCCGCAACGTCCGTTCCGTTCAATTCGGATTAAAAACGCTAATCGACGTTGGTTTAGAGTACGTGCAATTAGGTCAATCGATCAACGCCCTTTCAGGCGGCGTATTCCAAAGAATCAATTTAGCCGCCGCGATAGGCAGCATCCGAAAACAGAAAACGCTCTTTTTACTGGACGATCCCTCGGCGGGAGTTCACGTTTCGGAACTCCATTTTCTTCACGAAACCTTCGATCGGCTTACCGACTACGGTCATACGATTGTTATGATCGAAAATAATCCCGCGATGATCTCCTGGGCGCCGAATATAATCAGACTATAACTTATTCCGACAATCGCCCAATTCGGAATATAACAAATTCTGACTATAGAATATTCCGACAATCGCAAATTCTGACTGTTTCCTCGTTTAACTATACAGATAGCTATTTATACAGAGGTTCCCTTATACAGAAATACATATCCAAATAACTCAGATTTTCTGCGGTTCAATGCTCCCAGCCGCTAATCGGAAGCGGACGTTTATCCGCCCATAAACCGGGGGTTTCAATAATCGTTCCGATGGGATATAACTTCGTTGAGAACGAATTAAACTGCGTATCGGTCAGCATTTGTTTCGCCGTTTTGGGAGAAACGGTCAGAATCAGTTCAAAATCCTCGCCGTCTGAAAGAGCGTGCTGAATCGGACTTTTATCGGTACTATTCTGTTGAACGTATTTACGTACATCTGGATGTATAGGAACTGATTTTAAGTCCAGTTTCGCTCCGATTCCCGATGCCGCCGTCAAGCGGGACAAATCCAGCGATAAACCGTCGCTAATATCCATCGCGGCGTGAATCTCGTACCCCTGCCGTAAATACAACGCCTCGTTAATTCGCGGGGTAAAGGTAAACTGACGCTTGAAAATACTTCCCCCCAACGGACCGGTTACCAAAATTATATCACCCACCTGAGCCGCCCCGCGCGTCCAGGAAAGACCCGCTTTGTTCGCGGATTTGGATACTGGAATCTGTCCAAAAATCGTTATCGCAATTACCATCGGACCGGAAAACGTATTCGTATCCCCGCCAACGAGCGGACAATTAAACTCGTCAGCCAATTTCAACATGCCTTCAGATAAACGTCTTAAATAATTTATACATGATAGATTTTTATATACCGGCTTTCGCCATTGTTTATCTACCGCCAAAGAAACGGTAAATCCCAACGGGCTAGCTCCCATCGCAGCCAGGTCGGACAGATTAACGCCCAACGCCTTCCGCCCAACCCATTCAGGTTTCGTCTGCTCCAATAGAAAATCCACTTCGTCGGTAAGCAAATCCGTACTGATTACCAGATTTCCCGCAGGTCGCTTTAAAATCGCCGCGTCATCTCCCGGTCCGACAATTATATCAGAATTACTATCGCTGGTTTGCGTCCATAAACCACGCTTTTTCAGATAAGAAAAGACCTCGTTTTCCAAACTCATCGAACTATACGACCCTTGCCTAAAAATTTAGCGCGATACCAAATCGCCCGCTTTCACGTTACGAATCGGATTAACGGTAGATAGTACAAAGTTTCCGTACAGATAGCTCTGATTCCGTATCAATAAGAATCGCAACGGAGAAAATTCCGCTAGTTTTTCGTTGGTTAAAACAAATAATACGTTATCCAGCGATACGGTTTCCCATTTATGCAATCCGATCAAAACGTCTCCAGCCTGAAGTCCCTGTTCCATGGCAGGACTGCCCGAACGAATCTTAGTTATCTTTAATCCACCGCGATACTGATTTCCATACTTTTGTTGGAATTGACTTTCAGAAATTGTACTTACCTGAACGCCCAACGTATTCCAAACCATCAATTGATCTTCCGTCATTCCTTCGGGAGAGAGTAATTTGAAGGCGAACTTGTACGGCTCGTTATCGCGTACGATTTCCATATCAACATCATTTCCGCCGGTACATTCAACCAATGCGCAGGCGAAATCAACTTTATTTTGAACAGGAATCCCGTCCACAGAGCGAATTAAATCGCCTTGATGAATCCCGACTTTAGCCGCCGGAGACCCTTTTTCAACGCTGGAAACCTTAACCGCGCGGCGTCCGTCCGGCAAATTTACTATCGCTACGGTTAACCCATGACGGGATAATTCGCTGCTTTGCCGCTGAAGTAAATTGGCAACCGTATCCAACGCTTCATCTACAGGAATAGCAAAGCCAATTCCTTGCGCTCCCGCTCTTACTGCCGCGTTAATACCGATCATTTCTCCGTCTATATTCAGCAACGGTCCGCCCGAATTTCCCGGATTGATACTGGCATCCGTTTGAATCAGATTTTCATACGTTTGAATATCGCTTGCCTGAACCGTTCGGTGCAGCGCGCTGACAATACCGCAGGTTA
>CAYZMZ010000183.1:0-4469 GCA_964479655.1 uncultured Planctomycetaceae bacterium | reverse complement strand
GTAGGCGTTGCCCATCGCAATAACCGTTTCGCCAATTTCTACCGTATCAGAATTTCCGATAGCAATAGTTTGCAACGGAACATCAGAATCTATTTTGATTATCGCCAAATCGGTTACCTGATCTCGGGCGACGGGACGTCCTACATAGCTTTTTCCGTCGGCGGTAGTAACCTGAATCTCTTTTACAGAATCTATAACGTGATAGTTGGTTACAATATACCCGCGAGAATCGATTATTACTCCGGTTCCCATCCCTTTTACCCGACGAACGGGTTCTTCAGAAACGTCTTCGGAGTATATTTCCTTTTCCCCGCGAATATTAACGACGCTCGGACGAGCCGCCGCCGCTACCTTAACTACTGGATTATCACGTCCAAAAGCAGTATCTCCGGGCATACACGCAATCAGACCTATTATCAAGGTCAGACAGCATAAACTTCGATATACTGAAATACAGGACATATTAAATACCACTTTTTCAACCAAAATACGGTTTATACTCGCTTGGGTGATAGTTTCAAGTTAGACGCCCCTAATTTAAGACGCCGCTTGTTTAACAGACCCCAAAAATCCGTTATTCATCTTATACCTATAGAAAATCGGAATAATCGAACGCCGGCTGTAAAATAATCTGGAGCGTCCATACAATCGGAATATTTTACCATACCAGAATTAGAAACAATATTATCAGAGTAAATTTTCCAGCAGAATCGTTTCAAATTAGTTAAAATAGAATATATAGGGTAGAACGCAACGCTAAAATTCGTTTATTTTGTCCATTCTACGTATCTTTATTCTGAAGACTTTTTACAAAAGCGCGTTTGGATATTGTTGAATAAAAACGAATTTCTGTTATAATTAATACGTATTGTTTTCTAACGACGTTTGTACGGTTTTCGTGTTGCGAGTGATTATAATATCGTTAATAAAATCAGGCAAAACTCAAAAAACCGTAATCTATTACTATCAAAGGAGATTTTCATGACGAAAGTAGAACAAGGCAAGGCGTTATTTACAGAAGGTTATAATTGTGCGCAATCCGTTTTTTTGGTTTTCAGCGACGAATTGGGATTGGATAGAGAAACCGCATTGAAAATTTCGTCCTCTTTTGGCGGCGGAATGGGACGTCTGCGGGAAGTTTGCGGAACGGTCAGCGGCATGTTCATGGCTGAAGGACTGAAAAATGGCTATTCCAATCCCACCGATACAACAGCCAAGGCGGAGCATTACAAACGACTTCAGGCGTTGGCGGCTACGTTCAAGCAGGAAAACGGGTCTATCATTTGTCGAGAACTGCTTCAGTTGCAGTCCGCCCCTTCCGATCCAACGCCTGATCCCCGCACCAAAGAATACTACAAAAAACGTCCTTGCGTCGAACTGGTAGGAGACGCTATCCGCATTTTAGAGGACAGTTGGAAATAAGATAATTGGATAGAACGCCGCCCCGCTTCGTCCTATCAGACGGCTAACAATTTTCCGGGTACTCCAAACAAAAGAAATATTTCGAGGCGTTTGTAGCCAGAGTATCGGACGACATACAATTTTCCGGGTACACCAAACAGGGTACCCGGAACAATCGACCTGAACGTGGCTGCTAACACAGGGCTATTATTTGTTGTAATACGCCTTCAGGAACAGGTCTTTTATTTCGCTAATCAGCGGATAGCGCGGATTGGCTCCAGTGCACTGGTCGTCAAACGCCTTTTCGGAAATCTCGTCCAAGGCGTCCAGAAAATCCTTTTCGGGAATCCCGTATTCCTGAATCGATTGAGGAATATTCAACCGGATTTTCAGCTGCTCCGTCGCGCTAATCAACGCTTCAACCTTTTCTTCGGGCGTCATACCAGGCTGCGTAAAGCCGAGGAAATCCGCCAACTCGCCGTATCGTTCCTTGGCTTCCGGATGTTTATACTGGCTAAATGTTCCCTGTCTGGTCGGTTTGCTTGTCCCGTTGAATCGAATTACATGTCCGATTAAAAAGGCGTTGGCTAATCCGTGCGGAACATGGAATTTCGCCCCCAGTTTATGAGCCATTGAATGGCACAGACCTAAAAACGCGTTGGCAAACGCCATGCCCGCCATCGTTGAAGCGTGATGAACTTTCTCGCGCGCTTTTTCGTCCGTCGGAACTTCGTAGGCAACCGGCAGATATTTGAATATCAATCGAGCCGATTCCTTCGCCAAGGCGTTGGTATATTCGGAGGCCATAATCGAAACACGGGCTTCTATGGCGTGAACCAAAACATCGATTCCGCTGTACGCCGTCAGTTTTTTCGGCATGTTCATCACTAATTTGGAATCGACAATTGCCATATCAGGGGTAAGCTGATAATCGGCAAGCGGATATTTATTTCCTGTCTTTTCGTCGGTAATAACCGCGAAAGGCGTAACTTCCGATCCGGTTCCCGAGGTCGTGGGAATCGCAACCAAGGTTGCCTTTTCGCCCAGTTTCGGGAATTTATAGACACGTTTACGAATATCCATAAACCGCATGGCAATATCGTCAAATTCGACTTCCGGATGTTCGTACAACAGCCACATGATTTTTGCCGCGTCCATCGGCGAACCGCCTCCGACCGCAATAATCGTATCGGGCTTAAAAGCGTTCATTCTATCCAGCCCCTTGTACGCCGCACCCAAAGTCGGATCGGGTTCGACATCGCAGAAGACTTCCATCTTCATACCCATCTCTTCCAGTTCAACGATTATATCTTTAAGCATACCGGATTCGTACAAAAATCTATCCGTAACCAAAAATACACGTTTACGACCATCGTCCTGCAAATCCCTCAGCCCTTCATGAAGGCAGCCGTATTTGAAATAGACTTTCGACGGTACTCGGAACCAAAGCATGTTTTCACGTCTTTCGGCAATCGTTTTGATGTTTAATAAATGCTTCGGAGCCACGTTTTGACTAACCGAGTTTCCTCCCCAGGTACCGCAGCCGAGCGTTAAAGACGGATCCAGTTTGAAGTTGAACACATCTCCAATCGCCCCTTGACTGGAGGGCATATTGATTAGCGTTCGGCAGGTTTTGGTTTGTTCACCAAATTTTTCGATTCGATCGAAATTATGCTGATTGGTGTACAATACAGACGTATGTCCTAAACCGCCGAAATCCAGCAACTGCTGAGCGCGGTGAACAGCCGCCGCAAAATCAGCCTCGCGATACATCGCTAAAATCGGCGACAGTTTTTCTACCGAAAACGGATAATTCGGTCCTACTCCGTCCGTTTCCCCGATAAGTACTTTTACGTAGTCCGGAACCGTTACGCCCGACATCTGCGCAATTTTCACCGCGCTTTGTCCGACAATATTCGCGTTGAGCTTGCCGTCCACAACAATCGTTTTGGCTACCTTATTTAACTCCCCGTTGGTAAGAATATACGCACCGCGTTTGATAAATTCCGCCTTAACCGCTTCATAAATCGCATCGACTACAACGACCGACTGTTCCGAGGCACAAATCATACCGTTGTCAAACGTCTTCGACTGAATAACCGAGCTGACCGCCATTTGAATATCGCAGGTTTCGTCCATAACAGCTGGAGTATTTCCAGGACCGACGCCCAAAGCCGGAACACCGCTGGAGTAGGCGGCTTTCACCATGCCAGGTCCGCCGGTCGCCAAAATCAAACTAATCGCCTTGTGCGACATTAAATGCTGACTTTGCGCTACAGTCGGTTCTTCAATCCACCCGATTATATTTTCCGGTGCTCCCGCCGCTACAGCCGCATCGCGTACGATTTTCGCCGCCGCGATTGTACTCTTTTTAGCTCTCGGATGAGGGCTGAAAATAATAGCGTTTCGTGTTTTCAGAGCCAGCAAAGACTTAAAAATCGCCGTTGACGTTGGATTGGTTGTCGGAACGATACCGGCAATAATTCCAACTGGTTCCGCAACTTTAATAATTCCAAACGCCTCATCATACTCAATTTCTCCGCAGGTCGGTTCGGTTTTATACTTGTTGTAAACGTACTCCGAAGCAAAGTGATTCTTAATCACCTTATCTTCAACTACACCCATACCCGTTTCCTCAACTGCCATTTTAGCTAGCGGGATTCGCGCCTCGTTCGCCGCCAGAGCCGCCGCACGGAAGATGGCGTCAACCTGTTTTTGGGAATACGTTGCGTACACTTTCTGCGCCGCTTGTACGCGGGCAATGACCTTTTCCAGGTTTTCCCGATCCAAATCGTCTTTGGTCATCGCCGCTGGTTCCGTATTCTGAACTGCCTGAACCGCATTCTGAGCCGCTTCTTTCAATTCTTTCTTTACCATGGTAAACGTCCTTTCCGTTTATAATTAAAAATGTATCGATATAAAATTACTTAAATAACACTAAAATTTATATCGCCGTCGATAGTAATCTCCAATAAAACCGTTCCCAAATATCTTGGATTCCACTAAATGGATAACTTTTTATTGATAAAGTAATATCGATAACGAATTATTGATTAGTACTATACCAC
>CAYZMZ010000182.1:4604-7076 GCA_964479655.1 uncultured Planctomycetaceae bacterium | reverse complement strand
GACTAAAGTCCGGGGTTATTGAGATTGCCTTTCCAAAATTTGCCACGAATTAAAAGTATACCCGAAAAATTAAATCCAATTGTTCAAATATTTATCCTTGTTCGCTAGTCGATATTATTACAAATCCTTTCAAAGAGAAGAAATAACCCGAAAGAACGCAATACAGGCAAAGCTCCGGTTTCAAATAATTGCGTTTTTTGCGGGGGAAAGGGCATTCTTCTCTTAAACAGGTGAGAGGCTTAGCGGAATTTTTTTAGATTATAAATTTTCGTTGTAAAAAAGTCAAGGGGGAGAAATATTTTTGCGCAAATAGACTATAGCTTTAGGATTTATGCAAACAAAGATAGAAGAGGATTTCAATTCACAGCCCGATTTTAAGGCGTTTTACAGAGAAAACAATCCGGAAATCCACTTGAAATTTTTCAGCTTATATTACCATAAAAAATAAGGCGGGTATTCAAATTGAATATCCGCCTGCTTTTTAAGGTTATCCTTTTGCTCTTTTGAAATTACGACCAATGATTATTTCGTTCCGTAGGTTTCCTGAAGAACTTCGTCAGCGATATTTTTAGAAAATTCGTTAAAAAAGGCGTCTAGCGGATGGGGTTTGCGCTCTACAGAAACGCCGGAATCGCTACCATCGATTTCGCCATCGTTATTTACCGGCGTCTGAGAGGGAATCCACCCTTCAGCCGAAAATTCAGTCTGCGCACTGCTTGAATCAACCGTTGAATTATTCTCCTCGACGGGAGTCGTTTCAATAACCGTGGTATCGTCAATAACCGGGGTATCGTCGTCGGAGGAATTAACAATGCTTTCAACGGAATACGAGTCGTCAACCGAATCTTCTGTTGCAGAATCTTCGGATTCCGGCATTGTTTTTGCCGCAATTTGATTGTCGCTGGGAACGGACTGTTCTTGGGTCTGAGCGTCTGTTTCAACTGCGTTATCCAAGGTGGGCAAAACCGTTTGATCAGACGCCAAACTGGATTCTGTTTTTTCTTCCGGTTGCTGCGCTTCTTCTTCGGGCTGTAATTGCTCGGCTATTTCCTGTTGGTTATCCTGCTCAGGAGAAACTACTTCTTCCGTTTCGACTTGAGTATCAGCGGCGATTTCTACCGGCGATTCTTCCGTTTCGACTTGAGTATCGGCGGCAATTTCTTCTTCGGCGGGTTCAGAATTACCAACGTTTATAGCCGCCATCGCGTCTTGGGTAAAACGAGCCATTTCTGTGTAAAACTCGGTATCTGAAAGAATATAGACCGTTTCGGCGGTTCGTTCCGGCTGTTTAACGTCCGATTCAAAAGGCGATCCTTCCGGAGCCGTAAACGGATTATCTTCAGACTGGGCAATCAATTGTTCCGACTGGCTTTGATCTGATTCGGGGAACGAAATTAAATTTACGCCCAGACTGTCGGCCATCTTTTCTTCCCAGAGATAAAAATCTTCCGCATACAGATTTCCGTAATAGGCCGCTTCCAATTCCGCCGCCAACGAATCGGAAACCGGTTCTTCATTCGATTCCGGCAGAATCTGACTGTCGGAAATTTCATCTGTATCTGCCTCGGTTACAACAGGCGTAATATCTGCCTGTTGCGACAGACTGGATTCCAAGACATGGAGTTGAGCCAAGGCTGAATCCTCAATTTCTCCAATATGACCGCCCAAAGTCCCAACGACGGCACCTATTCCAGCAACCACGCTATATAACGTTGCCCACATAATAAATCCTCTTTCTCGATAATTGGTATCCCATTTAGGTAAATAACGCTATTTGGAGAATATGCAAGTTCTCCATTTTAACTATCGGAAAGACAAAATAAAAAGTTTACGCAATTTAGCGATTTTACAAAAATTATTTAACTTTTTCGGAATGAGGAATCATTTGCCCGTCTTTTCTGCTCGCCAGTCGGGCGTGAACGGTTCCTTCGATGTCGTATTGAAGTGCATGTACCGAGCCATCGCAGAAGACCATACCAATAGAAACCGCGTGAGGACTGCCAAAACGCCAGAAATAATTCTGCCACGGAAATCCGCCCGGTACAGAGCGGTAATCTCTCATCGGAGGCATAAATTTTGCGGAATCTTTGTAACAGCCCGTTTTCCCCGTGTCTTCCGTTTGATTATAATGTTTTTCCTGATCTATGTTTGTTGCCCCGTATGCCCATCGCAATATGTCGGGGTCATGTCCGACCAGCATACAGTCGTTATCGCCGCGGTCTTCAGTTAGTCCGTGGTAGGACTGCATATCAACGAATTTTTCTCCCGCCAAATAGGTATTGCTTGATCCGTCTCTAATATCGGTCATCGTAACTTGAGAACGACTGAAAAAAACCCCGTTGCTGTAGTTTTGAGGTAAGTCAGAATTAGAAAACTTGGCCCATCTTCCCTGCGCTGTATTTTCTGATATTTTACATTCACGCCATTTTACGGAATCTGCGATAGTACGCGGGGTATAAAATGCCGTAGTTC
>CAYZMZ010000182.1:0-4594 GCA_964479655.1 uncultured Planctomycetaceae bacterium | reverse complement strand
TAGCTTGGGATCCTGATTATACCAAATTAACTGAATCAGAATTAGAAAACTTGGGCCATATTTTCTGGCTTCCCAAATTGCCATATTCAGGTTTTTCGGATTCTTTACATTCACGCCATTTTACGGAATCTGCTACAGTTCGCGGAGATTGAAATTCACAAGTTCGGAAACCACATCCCGCATTGCCTGCATAATCAGAGCGGGCAAAATAAATAGGCTGGTTTGTGTTGAAATAAACCCGATACTTTATATTGTTACAAACATCCGCTTTTCGTTTTGAAGGGCAATTAAACAAGGGCAATGGTTCCTGAGCCATGTTGGTAAGGGATTCTTTTAACTCCGAGTTGGATAATCCCAAACCTTTGTCATGTAAAGTACTGTATTCGATAAACGGAAGTAAATTAAAAATCCACCCTCCGGGCTGTCCTTTCCCATTGCCCTGATTAGGATCTCCGACCCAATCTTCTTTCCAACCTCCCGCCGGAAAGAACGAATGACGGTCCGCATGGGCAATACAGCCAAGCCCGATTTGTCGTAAATGGTTGGTACATTGAACCCGACGGCCCGACTCGCGTGCTGATTGAACTGCCGGCAAGAGCAACCCTGCTATTACGGCTATTATGCCAATAACAACGAGCAATTCTACCAAAGTAAACGCATTTTGATGTTTGAATTTCAGACTTGTTTGCATTTTGACTTCCTTATGAAAATAAAGAACAGGAGGGAACGTTCCGTCTATTGTAACATACTTTTATTTCATTGTCAAGTGTTTTATGAAAATATTTGAAATAAAATGAATGATATATTTGTAAAATTTGTTGAAAGTGATGTAATACACCTCAATTATTGCAAAATATGTCAAATTACATAAAAATGAATCTATATTCTCACAAATTCATAATTTTCCGAAAATTTCGTATTTGTTCAATTGAAAGATATTGACAAGTTTTGAAAATATGGTATATTGCAATTTATAAGTTAGGAAAAGAGCGTGCTTTTGAAAAATAGCACTTAGTTATACGGCTAAAAAGCCCCCTGTTAAGGGCTGAAGCTGAAAGAAATACTTCATATTTGGCAGAATTTCCCCTTATTCTGCTAAAAGCACTCCGATTTTGGTAACAAGATCGGAGTTTTTTTGAATATAGACTTTTTTGCAACGTATTTTGTCTGTTGCAACAATACGAGTTCTGATTATACGGGTACCGCTTGAAGCTTCCCGATTTGTATTTTCATAAAAAAGTCGTGCCATTTCACTATAATCGGTAAAACGCAACTATACCGCTGTTCTTATGGGCGAAATCAAAACGAATCGCTTGAAAAATCAAATAGTTACGATTTAAAACTCTGGCGTAATTTGGCAAAAAGAAGAGAAATGGCGTTGTGAACGGCGTCTGATTGCCGTATTATCAAACAATCCGACGGACTATCGAAATCTATCAAGCCCGTTCCTGGTATGGACTGCTTCCCCACGTTGCTCGCTGCGGTATTTTGCCCGCTGGAACGGCTGGTATCAATCGCAACGTCCGCCGAACCGTCCGATTCGCCCTGCCAAGTCGGACGATTAATATTTTTCAGTTGCAACATGAGAGTTGCGGGAATAACCCCGTGTTCGATTAAATCCTTGATCGGGAAAAATTCAACGTGCATGAGCGTTTTTTGCCCCGCAACGGTGGTAAGAACAAACGAACTGGGGTTAATTACACTGTATACTAATTGAGTTTCTTCTCCGATACGTTCCAATACCTGTTTAACGGTTAGATTGACCGCATTGATTGAAAACGGATAATCCGGTGAAATGCCTTCCAATTTTAGCGCGGGAATATCCAATAACAACGTAACGCCGGTTTGCTTGCCGATTTGTGCGATTACGCTTTGCAATCCGGTAGGCTTTTCGATATTTAATCCGACTTTCCGCTGTAAAGCACTTTGCCCGCGAACGGTCATTAAATCAAGCGAAACCTCTTTATTGGTCATCGGTAAATGCCGTGCCAAGCGCAATCGATCCAAAAAGTCGGCGATTTCCCAATGATTCGATTCATTTTGCAAGATTGAAATTACCCCATTGGAACCGGTTGAAATACGTCCCTTCCCTCCCGTTTGGGTCCAGTCGCCGGGGCATAAATAACTTTGTATCCTCTGAATTAGTTGCTGAGTTAATTCCTTGTTATTTTGAGTTAAATCCGAAATATTATACGGCTTGAGAACGTATTCCTGACCGGAGGACGCGGAATTGCTAGGGGAAGTATCGGACGGCAGGTTGGAGCGAGCAGACTGAACGCTGGACAGGGAAACCAAGACGAGAGAATCTTTTTTCACCTGATACGTAAGTCCACGCTGCGAAAGTACTTCCAACAACGCTTTTTCTACAGTTACCTCTCGTCCGAAGTAGGATATTTTATCTTCAGGTGTAACGTTCAGTTTTTTGAGCGTTTCCCAATTAATTTCCAACGGAAGATTCCCCAGACTTTTAATTAGCTGCAAAGTCTGCGTAAAACTGCGTTCCTGAATGGTAAGAGAAATAAGCGGCGTATTGAGACCTTGAGCAATTTGGGGGGAAATCGCAGGACGGGAAATCGCCGCGTTGGACGAATCAGATTCTATTCCATTGTCCGGCTTATCGACACCGGGCGATTGAGCGGGATTATCTGGCGATTCAGGAGATTCCGTCGATTCAGATGATTCAGTTGATCCCGACGATTCTGTTGATTTAGATGTATCGGGAATCGCCTCAAACGGATTGACTTCATCGGGATTGTCTGTACTGCTTGAATTGTCTGTACTGTTGGAATTATCAACTGAAATCGTCTGTTGCTGATTAACGATAGGCGAAATCGTAGAATCGGTAGCAGTAGAATCGGCAGCTTTTGATGCCGCCGGGTTGTCTTCCGACTTGTCTGTCGGCGCAATCGATTCAGAGGAATCGGCGGTTTTCGCCTCAATTTCAGGTTGCGGATTATCGTCAGCCGACGATTTTTCGGAGGTTATCTCGAGGTTCTCCAATTCCTTTTTTTCTGTACTGGTATCGGGGGCTACGGTTTCGGAACTCACCGGAGAAACGGGGGAATTGATTACCGGGTTCGTATTATCGACGTTTGTGTTTTCGGTGTTTGTATTTTCGGTGCTTGCATCGTTCTTGTTATCGACGCCCTTTTGATCGACAGCCGAATTATTCGGATTATTAACCGTCGGCGTGATTTTTTTGCCTGAGCTGGAATAACCCGACAAAATCAGTACCGATAATACAATTAGTATTATGGATGCCAAACCGATAACAATCAGCGGAAAACAAGACGGGAAGTTGACCTGGTCTTCCGAAGTTAAATTATTTTTTGCTTTTCCGAACAACGCTGCAACAGAACTCCAGACTGCGCTAATTTTACGTGCGCCCGTATAACCGGAATTATTTATATCCATCGGTTCAGGCAACATGGGGTCAGGAATATTTCCCGGCGGAATAGCAACGCCTGCGGCTGAATTATTGCTTTCAGACGAAAACGAGATGGCGGAGTCGCCCGAAGGTCGGCTATCTCGAACGGCCGGATTGGCATGGGTAAATTGGGACAAAACAGAATCGGATTCTATCGGCGCAGCAGACGAATTGCCTTCCGCCTTGTTCATTTTCTGCTCCGCAGAGAAAGAAATCGGTGCCGACTTCATCTTTCGTTCAAACGGAGGCGGAGTTACTTGAGGTAAAATACCGCTATTTGACGAACGACGCCCGTTGTTTGGCGTTTCTGGGGCAGATTTGATTTCCGATGCCGATTTACTTTCTGCCGGGGGATTTGGTGTAACAGGTGAATTTGCCGACGACGAAGTTTTAGCCGACGACGAAGTTTTAGTTGCCGTAGGAATTGCCGCTGTCGGAGAATTTGCTCTTGGAGGAATTGGTGCCGCCGGACTGGTTTTTTCCGTCTGCGCGGTTTTGTTGATTCCCGATTTTGAGGACGACGTTTTTACGGAATTATCGATTTTTGTCGATTCGTTTTTGTCTGTCGAGGGTACAGCGGGATTGTTTTGCGGGCAGATTAAGTGAACAATACTACCGCATTTAGGGCACTGAACCAGCTGTCCGATAAGTTTTTTATCATGAACGCCGATTTTTGCCTCGCATGTAGGGCAAACGACAGAAAAAAGCATAGGTTTAGCCATATACCTATATTATACAGTCTTTTTTAGATATAGCTACGCTAAATACCGTTTCCCACAGAAAAAATTTGAGGTTCTTCTCGTTGAAATTTGCCAAAACAGTACAATCTTCCCATCTTATACTTTGTACTTTGTCTCAAGGGCAGAGCGAATATCCTATTATAGCGGGAAATATTCTGCGGAGGAATTTCTATACTGATACCGTTTGACTGATTGGTCAGCCTCAAAACGGCGGCGATAGAAAGAATCGTGTAGTTACGATCTAAAATACGCCGATTGAATAATTGCAGAAGGCGGAAATAATCGCCCCGAAACTCAAAAACAGAATCCCGAAAGCCAACATCGCGTTCAGCGGCAGTCCGACAGTCATCAAATTTATTGTCGGCAACGTTCGGGAAACAACCGCCAGGCAGGTAATAGCAATTAAAATCGCGGTAATTATACTCAG
>CAYZMZ010000181.1:5329-7083 GCA_964479655.1 uncultured Planctomycetaceae bacterium | reverse complement strand
CGCGTTGTCTGCCGCCGTTAAACCGCAAAATAAGGCTAAATCCGAAAAGAAAAACGCCTTGGATCAAAAACGACAAAAGGCTTTCATGGATTACTTCCAATTCCAGGAAGATATTCGCAAAATTCCCCCGCACCGTATTTTAGCTCTAAATAGAGGGGAACGGGCAAAAGTTCTGAAAGTTAAATTGGACTATAATTCGGAGTCGGTCAAGACAAAAATCAACGAACTGTCGATTCCCGCCAATCATCCGTTTACGGATTTTCTGAAAAATTGCGGGGAAGACGCTTTGAATCGTTTAACTATGCCGTCTTTAGAGCGGGAAGCGCGTCGGGAATTAACCGAACGGGCAGAAAATCACGCAGTAGACGTTTTTGCTAAAAACCTGAGTAATCTGTTACTTCAGCCGCCGGTTCACAATATGCGCGTACTAGCGGTAGACCCCGGTTTTAGAAGCGGGTGCAAGCTGGTCGCTTTGGATCAATTCGGGAATTTCCTGGATCGTGGAATTATTTATATTATCGGGAAGAAGAACAAATCCGAGCAAACCAAGCAAACCGTCTTGAATATGGTTAAGAAAAACGATATCAAGGTTATTGCTATTGGAAACGGAACCGCCTGTCAGGAAACAGAGGAATTTTTCGGCGATTTAATCGCCACCCAGCCTGAAATGAAAGACGTTTCTTACGTCATTGTAAACGAGGCAGCGAGCGTTTATTCAGCCAGTCCGCTTGGACGGGAAGAATTTCCGGAGTTCGATGCTACCGTTCGCGGAGCGATTTCTATCGGACGCCGTTTGCTGGACCCGCTGTCCGAATTGGTGAAAATTGATCCCGCTAATATCGGTGTTGGTTTGTATCAGCACGATATAAAGACGAAAAATCTCAAAGAATCGCTGGACGGCGTAGTAGAAAGCTGCGTCAACTTTGTTGGAGTTGACGTCAACCTGGCTAGTCCCTCGTTGCTGCGGTTTGTTTCTGGTTTGAATCAGCTTACCGCCAAGCGCATTTACGAATACCGTTGTCAAAACGGCGCATTCAAAAATCGGCAGCAGTTGCTAAATGTATCTGGACTAGGTGAGCAAACGTTTACTCAAGCGGCTGGATTTCTTAAAATTCAGCATGGCGACGAGCCTTTGGATACGACGTGGATTCACCCGGAAAGCTATTCAGCGACGAAATTGATTTTAGCCAAGCTCAACTTCAGCGAAGCGGATTTGAACGATAAAGCCAAATCGGCAGAATTAGAAGCGTCTGTTTCGGCGGTAAACGTTCCGGAGCTGGCAACCGAGTTGGGAATCGGCGAACTGACCTTGAAAGATATTTTAACTCAGCTGGTTCGTCCCGGTCGCGACCCTCGAGAAACGTTGCCTCCGCCGGTATTTAAGCAGGGAATTCTTAAGTTGGAAGACCTGGAATCCGGCATGAAATTAAAGGGCACGGTTCTCAACGTAGTCGATTTCGGAGCCTTTATTGATATCGGAATGTATGAAAGCGGTCTGGTTCATGTCAGCGAGCTGGCTGACCGATACGTTCGCGACCCGCACGAAGTTGTTTCCGTGGGAGATATTGTCGATATTTGGGTTGTCAACGTAGACAAAGACAGACGTCGAGTCTCTTTAACGTTGATCGATCCGAGCAAGCCGCGCACTCAACCTGCGCCTCATTCGCAGCCCAATCGACAGCCGACAGCTGAAGGCGAAGCGAACGCAGAGCATACCGAACGCAAGCCCCGTCGCCCTCGTTCTGATAAACCCC
>CAYZMZ010000181.1:0-5319 GCA_964479655.1 uncultured Planctomycetaceae bacterium | reverse complement strand
CGGGCGAAAATCGATCTGAAGGCGAAAATAATCGACCGCGGGGCGAAAATCGACCCGAACGTCAGCCTCGCGAAGACGCTGACCGTCGAAATAATCAACGCCGACAAGGCGAACGCCGTCAGGAAGGTGAACGTCGAGATTTTGATCGACGAGACCGCGAAGGCGGGAACGGCCGAAGAGAATGGGTTTCAAAGCCCAGAGAATTTGTTTCCAAGTCTACCATCGCTCCTCCAAAGCCCAGTTTAACAGACAAGCAAAAAACGGGGAAAGAACCTATGCGTTCGTTTGGCGATTTGGCAGAACTGTTCAAGATTAAAAAAGAAGGCGAAGATAAGTAGTTCGTTCTGCTTATTACAAGCTCTTTCAGCAAGTTGCCGCTTGAATTGGAAGAGCTTTCAATTTCGATAATCGGCGTCTTTGCGGTGCCGATTATCCTATTTTTAAGTTTTTTCAGCTTATTTATGTCTGAAGATCGTAAATACGAACCGACTCCGCTTCAGCGTCTCAAGGCGCAGCAGCGGGGTCAGTTTGCTTATAGCTGTCAGCTGGTTTCGGCAACCGTGCTTTTATTTGGCGTACTCGGAATTTTTATGGTTAGTTCGGGAGTTATCGAAGCTCTTAAACAGCAAACTATCGATTCTTTTACCTTTCAGAGTACCGATTTACAAGTTCCAACGGTCGAACAATTAGGCGTTTCTTGTCGTCAGTTGCTGATAAAATGGGGGACTTTAACCAGTCCGTTCTGGATTCTGATTTCTATCGCCTGTTTGGGAGCGCATTTTGCGCAGCATCGTTTTTTCCTAGCCTCTGAACGGGAGTTGATTAACGAGAAAAACGTCAATCCGGTAGAAGGTTTTCGGCGGCTGTTCGATTCTTCCGCGCTCTGGCGGCTTCTGATTGGTATTCTCCAGGTTGCTCTAATTTCTGCTGTAGTATATTCTTTTTGCCGTGCGGAATTATTACCGCTAACTCAGCTCGCCCGTTTACCGCTTACGCAAGCAGCGGGACAAATGGGGATTTTATTGCGAAGTTTGTTTTTCCGACTGCTTATCCTGTTGTTTGCTATTGGAGCTGTCGATTATTTATGGCAGTATTGGAAGTTTGAGCGTTCGATTCGCATGACAGAACAGGAAATGCGCGATCAAATGAAAGATAACAACTAGCCCGAACCGATAATAGTTCCCCGGCTGCCGCTGAATAACTACTGCATTATAGCCAATTTCGAGCAAAAGCGGCAAACATCTTGATTGCTAAAATAGGATGCGTGGACAGTATGATCTATATAGACAAAGTAGATAATTCTGCAGGTATGTACAGAGCTATCAGAATATCAACTAATTTGGAGAGTTGATATTCCCAACAAGAAATAAAAAACCGCAGAATTTATCGTAGTAATAAATTCTGTAGTTTTTTCATACTGTTTCGCGGACAATACCAAAAGCGAATACTATTCAGCTTTGATGGAATTGATACGAATCGCCAAACGCGACTTCAGGCGGGAAGCCGTATTTTTGTGAATCAGGTGCTTCGCAGCAGCACGATCCAACTTTTGAGCGGTTTGGGGATACATCGCCGTAGCATCGGCAACGTTTCCAGCATCGCAAGCGGCGCGTAACTTGCGGATATAGGTACGTAATTCTCGTTTAATGGACAGGTTTACTGCGCGTCGTGCAATACTCTGACGCAGGTCCTTTTTGGCACTTTTCAAATTCGGCATGGTTTTTTAATAAATTCCTTATGTAACAATAAAAACATTTGTAATACAAATTTAAGAATTGGTATTATTACGCATTTCTTCTAATTTGTCAAGGAGGGAGGCAACATCTTTATAATTAAAGTCCATTCCAGCCAAGGATTTTAGGTATTTTTCGGCAATTTGTACCCGTTTAAGGCCCAAAGCCAAACGTCCGGCCTCGTAAAAAGCGCGTTTTTTATTTTCCATATCTCGGTCAGGAATATTGGCAATCGCCTCATCAAAGGCGGCCAGTGCCATTGAATATTGCTTGATTTCCCGGAAACACATGCCCAGCTGAAGGCAGCACACGCCTTTTCTGCGCGGCTCGTTTTGAGCGGGCTGGAATTGGGTGATAGCATCGTTGTATAGACCGCTGAGCTTGTATCTTAACCCTAATTCGTACTTAAAAGCCAAATTATTGGGATAGCGTTCGCAACGCCCTTTCCAAACCTCCAATTCGCGCGAGTTGAGGTCTTTTCGCATTTGTTTCCACTCGTCGCTGGCTTTGCCCTTGCTCCGTTCGACATCGATAAGTTTCTGACGCAAATTACGCAAGGCGGAATCTTCCAGCTTATCCAGTAAATCCCGGTTTTCTGTTTCACCGGTTTGCTTAACCGCTCGTTCCAGAACGGCTTCGGCTTTATCAAATTTTTCCTGGGCGATAAAATAATCAGCCAAGGCAATATAACGGTCTGCGTCTTTGGGACGCTCTCTGATTTTGCCTTCCAGATATTCTTCCTGAGTCATTTGGACTTTCTCGCCGCTGGTATTTACCGTGGAAACAACAGAGGCAACACGCTGGTCTTCGTTGTTTCGTCTGCCCGATTCATAAATATTTTTGGCGACAATTAACTCGGTAATATTACGGGCCGCCTCTTCGTTGCCGTTGGCAAAAGATTGCTCAATTCGCCGCCAGCAGGAAATCGCTTCGTTAAATCGATGTAAATTTTTCAAAACGTTCGCTAAAGACCGGTTAACGGAAACGTCTTTAGCGTTGCCTTCCAAAGCGAGTTTCATGTAGGCAAGCGGTACTTCGGTAAAACCGAGTCCAATGCAGGATTCCCATAAAATAGTAAGTGTTTGTACATCCCATGGATTAAAGCGGAGAGCTTGGATGCCGTGTTCTATAGCCGTTTGATATTCTTTTTGAGCAAGAGCTTTTTTAGCTGCTTTGCGAGGTCCCCCGATTTTGAAAAAGGCCATGGAATCGCCTTTTTTGTTGTTGTCATATTTTTTGCGGAGATTTTCCAAACACGCTTGAACATAGGTCATATTGCCCGGGTCGTTACTGACGCATTGAATAAATAAATCTGCCGCATAATCATAATTCTTTTGATTAAACTGAATCATGGCGTGATCATACACCTGTTGCAAACGGCGTTGTTTAAGAGAACTGCTGGCATCAGAAGCCGTTTTAGTGCTCTCTGAATTGAGATTTATTTCGCTTTCCGACATGGTTTAGTACTTTTCATGTAAAAAATAAAGGATTAGTTTAAAATATCCTGTCCCCCCTTTGTGGACAACACAAACTATTGTATTATAATACATAATATCGAGTTTGTCGAGAACCCCAAAAACGGTTCTTATTAAAATTTTTCCAATTTTATTATGAATTTTCCCTTTAAACACGAAAAAACTGATGATTTTTGCAAATTATCAGGAATTTCAGTACTGATTACCCGTCCTGAAAATCAAACGGAGAAATTAAAAAGCCTGTTTGAACAGCAGGGGGCAACCGTCGAAATTCAACCAGCCATCGAAATTCTACCGCCGGAAAGCTGGGACGAGGTCGATAAAGTAATCAAGCAAATAGCTTCGTTTGATTACGTTGTTTTTTCCAGCGAAAACGGAGTAAATTGTTTTCTCAATCGCGTTGAGGAGCTTGAGCAAGACCTCGGTTTGTTAAAAGGCAAAAAAGTCGCGGCTGTTGGATCTGGAACTGCGGCGTTGCTTCAACAGCGGGGCGTTACGGTGTCCATAATTCCAACTTTGTATCGTGCGGAAAATTTATCGGCGGCTATTATTGACGATATAGCCCAGGAAAAACGGGATAATTCAAACCAAAATAAACCGGCTGAAGTACTGTTGCTGTCTGGCAGTCGGGGTAGAGATGTTTTATATCAAACCCTGTCTGATTACGGCGCGAATGTAACCCGGTGTACGGTTTATCAAAGCGTAGACGTAACGGAACCGTCAAAGGATATAATCTTGAAATTAAATTCCCAACTCATTGATTGGGTTGTTTTTACCAGTACTTCTATTGCCAAGGCAACGATAAACATGCTAGGCGATCGATTAAAAAATACCAAAATAGCCTGTATCAGTCCGCTTACCGCCTCTGCGGTTACCCAAAAAGGATTTGTGGTGGATGTTATTGCGGAAAACTATACCATGGAGGGACTGGTAGACGCCATCGTTGCGGAAAAGGCAAAAGGCTGACGGGGCGTCAGGCTTATTTGTCCTGCTCTCGATAAGTAAGCCAGCCCAATGCGCCCATGGCGGCGGAGGAAATAATGGCTACAATATCCATCGCAAGTGAATATCGTCCGAATGGAATGGCAGCAGATAAATCTACCACAAAAATCAGGAAAACCAGGACGCAAACAATTAATCCGGACAAACAAATTATTTTTGACATGTTACGAAACCTTTAATATATATTTTACATTTCAACAAACACCTGTTACTATTATAATAGCATATTTCTGAAAATCCAGAGGGTACTTTTTCAGAATTTTATAAAATGGAGTTTTTATTATGTCGCAACCCGTACTTAAAGTCGTTTATCCCGGTTCTTTTGACCCGATTACGCTCGGTCATTTGGATATAATCAAACGAGCGTCCAAGCTGTTTGACAATATTATCATCGGAATCGGAGATAACGCAGAAAAAAGCGGCTTGTTTACGCCGGATGAACGAAAACAGCTAATTCTGGACGCTACAACCAATATCCCTAATTTGGATATTCAAATTTTCTCAGGCTTGGCAGTAGATTTCGTGCGGGATTGCGGAGCGCGAATTATGATTCGTGGAGTCCGACCGATAACCGATATTCCCGCCGAATTAACCATGATGATGGCCAACCGTCGTCTTTCTACGGAGGTAGAAACTTTAATGATGATTGCAGACGGCGAATTAGCCCACGTTTCCAGTTCACTTATCAAGCAGATTGCCCATTTAGCCCGAAACGAAGAACTGGGACGTTTTTTGCCTCCCAACGTAGTCAAAGCGGTGCGAGAGAAAATCCCCTTGATTTCAAAGAATTAGAATTGATTTCAAAGCATTGATTTTAGAAACTGTCGCGGTTGAGCGGTTTATGTCGAGCGTTTTATACTGCGACTACGTGATTTTTTCTTCTTGACGTCGTCTTGATTTCGCCTCCAGAATCAAATAATCCCTTATTCAACCGCATAAGACGAAATGAAACGACGGATGTTGTGCAAACCGGAAAAAGTCAAACAGAATCGGTTTATCGAACGGCTGTTGTCGAACGGAACTGCATAACAGATGAATATTTGTACCTGTGGACAAAATCGCATAGACGTTATATGAACTGATATAGATTCTTTGAAAGCGGCAACTTG
>CAYZMZ010000180.1:0-7126 GCA_964479655.1 uncultured Planctomycetaceae bacterium | reverse complement strand
GACGAGGCTCTAAGGGAAACAGGATTTCCACCGCAGCATAAGCCGCTTTCATGTTTTTGGCTTTATCTACAGCAGGTAATTCCTCAAAACTCGATTTTGCATTATTAAAACTTTTATCATCAAGAATTTTTATCTCTTGTCCGTTGGTAAGACTTGTTTGAATAGCCATCAGACAAGCATATTCAAAGGCTTTTCCCGTAACAGTTTGTTTTCCCATTTTAATTAACCTTTTCAAGTAAATTGTATATTTCTGAAGCAACAACCTCCGCTAATTTTACAGGAACCGCGTTTCCGATTTGTAAATATTTACTGGTAAGATTTCCGCAAAATTCCATATCGATGGGAAAAGTTTGAATTGCGGCCGCTTCTTGATAACTTAAACGACGTGATTTTCCTTTTCCAAATATAAAGCAATCAGTATTTACTTTAACCATATCAGGGGATGACGGATGAAGAGCTACTTGTTTTGCCATCGCAGGAATAGTAAAAGAAATATCTTCCCAACTTCGTTTTCTATTCCGGCTCATATATCTTGACGAATAGGGAGCATCGCAAATATCTTTTGGTTTGGGACTTGGCAGACCAGACAGAACATCTCTAAGGCAAAATTTTACCGGAAGAGGCTTCGGGAAAACAAAATTAACTGCTAAATCGTTACGAACACCGACGATAATCACCCTTTTCCTATCTTGGGGTACTCCGTAATCACTTGCGTTAACCAATGTTACAGTAACTTTATAACCTTTGTTAGAAAAATCTTGTATTATAGCTTGAATTATCTGACCGTTTCCTAAAGTTAATATTCCTTTAACATTTTCAGCAACGAAAAACTTAGGTGTACGCATTTCAACAAGACGAACAAAATGACGATAAAGAGTATTTCTTGTGTCGTCAAGTTTTCGTGGACCAGCCAAAGAAAAACCCTGACAAGGAAATCCTCCCGCGATAACATCAGAATGAGGTATTTGACTAAAATCAATCTTTCCAATATCGCTGTTAACAACGTTAGTTTTAGACCATAAACGGTGTGTATCGCAAGCAAATTTATTATTGTCGTTAGCCCATATTGTATGAAAACCCTTGTTTTCAAAGCCCATATCCAATCCCCCAGCACCGCAGAAAAGAGAAACAAGTGTATACTTTGCTTCTTTTGGACTTTCGGTTTTTCCTTCCAAATTAAACAAATTCGCTATTTGATGTTGAATTACTTTTCGCATATTTTTTCCGATAGAGTTATTATATTCAAGCGCATTATTCATCAAAATAACACAAAAAATAATTATGTCAAGATATTGAATTTGTTCAATACATGAAATAAAAGCAATAATGTTAGTCTTAATAGATTTTAATATATTTGTATTCTGCTTGACTATAGAAACTAAACCATCAAATATATTTGGCTATTTAAATTTAAATGAAAACTCTTTTTTCCGTTTCTCCGCTACTTTAGATGAAAAATCTCAACATGTTCTGGATGTAAAAGAGTTGAAGTATAATACGATGATTAAACAAGATTGTTGATTTACGGTTCAGATTCGGACTACGCCAATAGAATATATCAAGACGGGCAAGTATTCCTTTTTTTTCTATTTTTCGGGAATTTTTTCCTGCCTCGGATTGACAAAACTAACGAGGACGGGTACACTGTATGTATCGGAATCGGAATTTTTCGTTTTCTTTTACCCAAAGGAGATATTGCTTATGATAAACCACGCTACGAAGAAAAAAATGCTTCAAAGTTTTATTGCTTTGCTGGCACTGGTTACCTGTATCGAGGTGTTCGCACAAACCAAGTCGTCCGTCGCCGCGGTTTTGCCTGGAAAAACAACAACCGCTTCTAAAGGAAGTAATCCGCAAGTTACGGAAAAACAGGTTAAAAATCTGGATGTTGCCTTGGTCAGCGGTCACAAAAGTCAAGCGTATTACACCGGAAAAACCGCTTCAATTACCGTCTTGATGAATAAAACTGGATACTTGTACTTGCTGTACAGAAATTCCACTGGGAATATTTCCCTGATCTTTCCCGGATTCGCTAATAAAGATAACAAAATCGAAGCGACCGCTTCACAGCGTTTGCCGATTAGTACGACCCTGGAAATTCCCGTCTCCGCCGCACCGGGAAGAGATACGATTTTAGCTATCTTGTCGGATAAACCGCTCAGTTCGGTAGACAAACTAACCGTTACGGAAAAGGCTTATGTTGCTATCAACAAGTCGTTCTGGGATTTTTATAATAAAGACGGAAGTTTTGTCGGCGTATCTCACCAAACTCAAAAATACGTTAAAGGTACAACTTGGACAAGTACTGCGATGGACTTGCGGATTGTAGATATTAACGACAAGGGCAAGAAAACGTCCAATATTGGCGTTTCAACCAAGCTGAAAGCTGATGCCGTCGTACAGCAAAACGTTCCCGCAGCAAACGCCGCGAACGCTCCAAACGGAGTAAATAACAATCCCGTGGTAAAGCCAAGTACAACTATCGTTCATCAAACCACCGTAAATACGGTTCGTCCAGTTGTTGTAAACGCCTTTTGCCGCCCCATTTTAGCTCCAGTCGTCTATCGCCCCTATATTGGTGTATGGCCTGTTGCGATAATAATCCCCTTTGATCCCTGGCCGATTTACGATCCTTATCCTCGTCCTTGGCCATTTCCTCCAGAACCGGTTCCATATCCGCCGGTACCCAATCCTACTCCCGATGATCCGATAACTCCTGACGATCCCGATGATCCCGATACCCCGGATGTCGATGACGATACAGACGATTCCGACGATACCGACGAACCAACCGTCAAAGACGATACCGATGATTCGGACGAACCAACCGTCAAAGACGATTCCGATGATTCGGACGAACCGGCAGCCAAGGAAGATCCCGATGATCCTGACAATACGGATGTTACGGTAACTCCGCAGCAAGATGAAGACGCATCGGATAAAGATGACGCCGATGACAGTAATAAGGAGGATTCGGCTGATATGGATTCCGCAGACCCAGACGACCCGATGGATGACAGTTCCGACGACAGCGACGATTCGGCGGATGACAGTTCCGACGACAGCGACGATTCGGACGATGACAGTTCTGACGACAGCGACGATTCGGCGGATGACAGTTCCGACGACAGCGATGATTCGGACGATGACAGTTCCGATGACAGCGATGATTCGGCGGATGACAGTTCCGACGACAGCGATGATTCGGACGATGACAGTTCCGACGACAGCGATGATTCGGACGATGACAGTTCCGACGACGGCGGAGATTATGACGATGGCGGGTCCGACGAATGATTCTATTCGTCTTGCCTGATTTTGCGTCCATTGCGTTTATCAATTAAGCAAAAGCACCCCTCCTGCAGATGGGTATTTTCAACCAAGGTACAATTACATATTAAATTGGTTTCACCTAATAATTTCCCGTTTAACCGTTGCATTCCAGTCGTTTCGCACTAATCGGTAAAACAACGTTACGTTTTATTTATTAGGCGAAATCATAACGGTATTGATGGAAATCACGCTTGGTGATAGTATAATTTGTATTTTGTACCTATTTTGCAGGAGAATGAACTTATGTCGATTAGTAAACAGATGGAAGCTGTCCTCAATGCGCAGATAAACGTAGAAATGTATTCTGCGTATTTGTATTTGTCAATGTCATCTCAGGCGCAAGAGATGAAATTGAGCGGTTTGGCAAACTGGTTTTATGTTCAGTATCAGGAAGAAATCGCCCATGCGATTGGTTTTCTCAACTACATAATTAATCGGGGCGCAACCGTAATCCTGACGGCAATTGAAGCTCCGCCGGTTAAGTGGGATTCGGCTATAGCGATGTTCGAGCTTACCTGCGAACATGAGTTGCAGGTAACAGAACGGATTAATACCTTGATGATTACGGCTACCGAAATCAAGGATTATGCAACCGTCGAATTCCTGAACTGGTACATAAAAGAGCAGGTAGAAGAAGAAACCGTTTCCCAACAGTTGCTCAGCGACTTCAAGCTGGCTCAAAACGCACCGGGTGCGATTTTGATGCTGGATCGAGAACTCAAAGCCCGTGTTTTTACCGCTCCGATGATCGGCTAGAATTGTTTCGGTCGATCTTATAGAAAAAAATAGGGAAAATATATAGAAAAAAACAGGGAAAATATACAGAAACATACTATGACTACTTGTTTTTTCCTCAACGCCGTTTTGATTTTGCCTCAGCAGGAATAAAAACTTACTGTTTTACGGATTCAGGCGAAATGAAACGGCTGGTTTATGAAAATACAAGCCGGAAAATTTCAAGTGGAATTAGTACAATACGATTATTTTCCCTATCCAAATTCGGTATTTCAATTTGGAAATACCGATACCGCGTTTTCAGCTGAAAATTCAAGCTGAAGCGGTATTTGTTAATCCATGTTTTTGTTATCACCTTCCTTCCCCCCCTACCCATTTAGACAATGAAACCTACCCACCTGTTTAGAGCGTTGTTTGTTGTAACGATTAGTTTAGGCTTTTGCTTTGGACAATCCATTGATTTAATCGACTTCGGAAATAGTACAAGCGAGCAATCCCATAAATTCCGCGACGAAGGCGGTTCGCAAATCGTTCCCGGAGAATTTAATCTCTCCGCCCGTCAAATTCAACCGCCCAAGGAAACGTCCTGGACGGGAAACTCGCTGTATTTTACGATTAAAGTTGACCCGAAAGCCGTTAATTATCTGACTTTCAAATTTTGGGGCGAGGATACCAATCCCAACGTTTTAAGTTTGTATCTGGATAAAAAGCTGTTTGGCTACCGACATTTGGGCGATTATCCGTGCCTTCATTTTGGAACCGATACTCCTATCTGTCGAGGAAAATTTTACTATATTACGACCGTTTTACCGGAACAACTAACGCAAGGGAAAAGCGAATTGGAATTTGAAGTCCGACTTACGGGCCGATTATCTACCTATAGCAGTAAATTTGAACAATTTCAACAAAACATCGACGGAGCTTCCATTCCGATTTATGAAGCCTATACCCATCTTGATCCAGCTTACGTTCCGCAATCCAGCCAAACAGAACATCGGGAATACTCGCCAGGCAAACGACAGACGCCCGGAGCTGAAGTACTGGATAAGGTAAAAGAACGAATCAATCACGAATTGACAAGCCGATTACCTGAAAATCGTTATTTAACCCAGCAAGACGCTGAATTTTTAGCGAAAGGTTTTGTTATTCCCTGGACAAGCGTGTATAAAAACCCAACGGTTGTATCACGTATCGTAAAATCAATTGACGACTATTGCATTAAATGGTTTGAAAATCCCGAACTAGCCTGGAAAGACCCTCGTCAATACAACGACGAATGGTTTGGCGTTGCTCCTCTGTGCGAAGCGATTTCTCTGGTTAATTCCCCCGAATTACAGAAACGGCTTGATGAATCCATCAGTCTTGCCGATAACTCTCAGATTTCCCGCAGAAAAACGTGGGCTGATTTAATTCAAACCTCTTTAAAATGGGAATTGCAGCATAGACGTTGGTATACAAATCAATCTATGATTATCGACTGGACAATCTATCGGCTCAACAAAGGTCTGACGATTGTCGATAAGTCCCGCGCTTTGCCGGAAGAGCAATCCCATCGATTTTTGCGTGAATCAATTGGAGTCGAACCGTGGTCTGGTAATCTGACAGAAAACGGACCGGAATTTTCTCGCGGCAAGAACTTTTATCAAACTACACGTAAAGGACTAACCAAAGAACTGGGATACGTCGGCATGTATGGGGAAGTTCTGGACTGGGGGGCGTTGCTCTATTTGTCCACCTGTAAACGCAACGATCAGGGACAATTAATCGTTCGCCCCGATGGTTTTCTGGACGGCGACGATGCGATTCGTACTCATTTAACCCAAATAGCTCTTGCGCGAAGCGCGTTTCGATTCCCGTCCTGCGATCAGCAGGGAAATTTCGCCATGCGTCTGGAAAGGTCTATCGGCTGGCGGGATAACGAGTTAATCGGCTGTGTTATCTACGGAGCCAGAAACGCAAAAGAAGGTTCTTCGTTGCTATCACCATTTTGCACACGGGATAATCAGTCTATTGGGTACTTTAAGCAAATGCTTGATGACAACCAGCTTTTTATTGCCGTAGAAGAGTTACTTGGGGATTACTCCCTGAGAGTCAGCAATGCGTTAATCGATATTCCCGAGTTTTATGATTATCTCCGTTCTGAAATCGATAAGCGAAAGGGCGCCATCGAAAACGTTAAATTACCGATGTGCGATGGAAATCCTGATTTTATTTTTACCGATGAACAAGACTGTGTTGTCTCGTTGAAAAACAAAAACGATATTCTCTACGTCAGTTTATACTGGCGGGCTTTATACGCAATAAATCGATTGGCAAAAGTACATTATATCTGTCCTAATTACCATCAATTTGCAGTCGTAAGAACAGAAAATATCTATTTAACCAACGGCAATACGTGGACGCGTCCCGACTGGACCAATTTTGGTTTTGCAAACGGCGGCGGGCATATTCATTATCCGGAACGATTTCATAACGCCCTAGCAGGCGAAGTCTTACCCATTTCACCGATTCCTGCCGACGATACCGCCTATCAGCCCAACGACGAAAGTATTTTCGCGGGACGTTCGGAATTTTATCAATTGCGGTTTGGAAAGTATAAAATCGGTCTCAATGCCAGCGAAAAGCAATCTTATGATTTGATTTCCGCCCCGGAAAATAACGCTCAATGGATTAATTTGCAAACTAGGCAGAAAGTAGTAGACCGAATAATTTCCGTTGCACCGCAAACGACGGTTATTCTGGAAGATCAGGAGCTTCCCAATCCATAACAATCGGAGCTCCGATTTTAACAGCCAGAATATCCGCTCCGTTTCCGTTTACTACCGCAACTTCAACCCGCCCGCTGGAATTTACAATAGCCGTCAACGTTCCCGCGGGCTGGTCTGCGTAAGTAGCATACACGCCCCAGGTTTGGTAATCGTTGTCTACGGAAATACGCACTTTTTCGTGTAGCGGGCGACCCTCTAACAGTTTGGCGGGAATATTGGTAATTAGATTACCAAAAGAATCTATATGCTCAATAACTCCTTCGATTCGGCTTGAAGTTACTACCGGCTCT
>CAYZMZ010000179.1:3635-7136 GCA_964479655.1 uncultured Planctomycetaceae bacterium | reverse complement strand
CCCTTATAATTCCTCTTCGTGCTCCTTCGTGTCTTCGTGCCTTCCCGTAAAATCGACCAGAATAACCGCCAACCAACTTTTCGGCAACCGGCGGTAGCCGAACCGCCTCCCCGGCACGGGGCTCCCCGCCTTCCCGTAAATTAGAGAAAATAGCCTGCAGAACGCGAAGGGGAATTGCAGGAATTTTCCTTATACAATGGTTTGTTTTTCGCAATCGTTAAAACAAAGCAAAAAATTTTTCAGCCGTTTTAGGGGGGAGCTTGTAAAAAACGTCATATACTGTTATAATACACGGTAGTTTCGGCAACTCGCTTGCGGGTTGTTGACGCGTTTCGTCCTTGCCTCTGCTTAACGAAAAAGGACTTGCAACACTTTTTCTTGCGAAGCAGATTCAAGTTTTCCTCGCCCATTTCCCGCCATTTCACACGCTATTTCCCCCCAAGCCGGTTTGCTCAACCGACCGGGATTTCGCGGTCTAACGGTTCGGGAAAAGTACTTCGCGCCCCATGAATGCAGCCGCCAAAATTATCGAAGACCGATTTCATGTAATCCGCGTATTAAACAAGTCGGATAAGGACGGGTCTGTACTTTTGTCGGTGGAAGAACGGGCTATCCAAGCGGGATTTGATCAACTTGATACGAAATCCCCCGCTCCGTCCAGACACGGAATTTTACTCATTTACGAAAATCGGGATAATTCAGCCGAAATTTTGGCACAATGGCGAGATTGGTACTTGTTTAAGGCGGAGGGACTGGCCGATATGTTCAACTGCGGTCTTATTTCTACACCCGATCTGCTCAAAGGAGCTTTATACGCACTGTTTGAAAACGGAACGCTGTTGGAAAATAAGCTCAACTCCATTTCCCTGCCGCAGTTTAAGTCCGGGGTCTGTTCGTTTTTACGCGGATTAAAAACGCTTCAGCAACGCGGCTTGGCAATTCGTAATATTTCACTTGATTCTGTTTTATGTGTTTCCGATCAATGGAAGCTAATTCCGGGCGATTCGATTTATAAAGGCGATTCCTTTTTGGAAAACATCCGTCAGGCAGGCAAGCTGTTTATGGATCTGCTGGTCGAAAACGAATGGACTATCGACGAAGGTATTCGAGTACTGCTGGGACGCTGCTGTCAGGCAACGACAAACGAATCCATCGAAGCCATGCTGCAGCATAAATTATGGGAAATGAGTACGCCCGAAGAAGCGGTTCCCCGCATTCTTCAACGAAGAATCGGAAACAAGGTTGAATTAAAATGGGAAATGTCTGAAGATACCGATGTTCGTTTGTTCAGCTTTAATCAGCCGATTCCGCCTGACGCCAATAAACTGATTTTAACCTCGGAACTGGAATCGTGGAGTCAGATAAATGTTTTTACTCTCGGAACCCTCCAGCTTGAGGTCAACCCCAATCGAATTGAACGACTGGTTCCGGTTGTCGTTTCCGGACCATGGACCCGGGTGGGACGCGCATTTTTAATCGGCGGTCTGCCCGATGCCGTTATTTCAAACGGGTATATCAGCAACAACAATTTAATACTGGAAATAGAGTGGCCTGAAAACATTTCCCAAGTTCGAATAATCGCTCGGCCAGACAGAAGTGCCTATCACCCCAAAGACGGGGGAGAACGGGGAAAAACATTTACCCATCAAAAATACCCGCCCTTGCCGTCGAAGAGCATACCGCAATCAATAAGTATACCGATTAACGAGTTTTCTGGCTGGACAAACGTTTATATTCAGATATTCAGTCAGTCTAACAACGATGGAAATATATCTTTCTCTTTGGGAATCAATCCGCACGCCAAGTGGGTTCTCAAAGAAATAGGCTGATTCTGTCGGCAAAATACGTTAGCAGGAAAAACGTATACTCATATAATTAAGTTCATGCTGAATATTTATACTATGAATACTTGAAATTTTCTTTTGACGTCGTTTTGATTTTCCACCCAATAAGTGGAAGCAGTATATAGCAAGCTCAAGAAATATCCGTATAATCATACCCGTAAAAACGATTGATTTTTCCGATTTTTTTAATAATATAATCCTGCTGCGCTTGAGTCAACTCCGTCCGCCATCGCTCTTCCCGCTTTAATATCCCGCTAAACGACTCACGCAAGGTATTGGAAATAATATGAAATTGTTTATGATTGATTGCAATATCAGCAACCGAAAACGGTTCCAAATTCAGAAATCGATATAAACTTTTCATCATATTATCGGTATCATCACAAAAATCTTCGTACCGAATCCGATACACGTTTTCAGGGCGAACGTAATGAGCAATATCACGCTCCAGATTTCTCGATGTCCATTTATACACCGAAACCGCTTCTTCCAATGTTCGTCCTTCCCGCTTCATATTGGAATTGATCTGCGCTCTGGCATCGCGAACCATGTAAATAACCTTGAAATTAACTTGAGGGTCATCCGCCAAAAACCGAATTTGATACGGATTTTTTCCTAAATCCAAAAAGACAGACGCCTTTTCCCGTTCGCATAAAATTTGCGCATACAATCGAGATCGATTAATGGCATCCTTTGCAGGCACATACCATCTTCGATACAAGGGGGAGAAATGAAAAATCCAATTTCTGATCGAATTAACCCACCAAAAAGGAAATTCATAGTAAAACAGACTTTCCCCCAACCCCGTTCCCGGTCGGGGCTGCAGGTTAATATCCAAATTCCCTATTTCAAACGGCAACCCTTCCCGCTCAACTCGCTGCTGCCAATCCGTCCAAAACGAGCATTTATTATACGGAAGTCCACATGAACAAGGAAAACCAACCGGATATTTAAGCGCAACTTCCCCTACGGTGGTAACTTGCGGATGGGACGCTAAAAACAGCCCCAGCATTGTAGACCCCGTATAGGAAGCCCCTCCTAAATAAACGTAGGTAAAATCGTATTGTTTCATTTTGCTTTTTCGTTCAAAATAAGTGCTGGACTGTTATTCAGATCAGCGGTACAAGATTTCATATCAGCAGGACAAGGAATGACTTTATGGGGATTTAACTGTTCCAGCAAATTGCATAATCGAACAGTAGCCGCCTGAATGGAGTACTGCTGAATATAGAGATCTCTCGCTTGCGCTCCGATTCGTTCTCGTACTTCAGGATGTTCCATCAAATACGTAACCGCGTCAGACAGTTCCTGTGAATTTCCCATCGGAACAAACCATACGTTCTTATTATGCTCAACGTATTCACTTGAGGTTTCCGTTCGAGTAACAATTACCGTTTTGCTTAACGCCATCGCTTCAATAAGAACCATCTGCCCCGCCGAAATCCAGTGCTCTTTCAACGGAACGACGACTATTGTCGCCTGCGTCAACTCCCGGAGATATTTATCTTTATAACAGTCATGCATTATACAGATATTATCGGTATTGTAATGCCCCGGAAATAACGAATCACAGGCAATATGCAGCTTATAGGGCAAATGCTCAAAAGCAGAAAGAAGTACCTCGTAATCTCGCCCAGACCGTCCGGCACTAAAAACA
>CAYZMZ010000179.1:0-3605 GCA_964479655.1 uncultured Planctomycetaceae bacterium | reverse complement strand
CTCTTTAGCCGGTTGTTGATACTCTACAAGATTGACAAACGTCCCAAAAGGCTGAAAAACAAAGCGGTGATCCCAAACCCCAAATAACTGCCGATAATCGTAGGCCTCCAATTTAGAATGAACGATTATTTTATCTACGTGTTTGAGCAACCAATGAAAATACTTGTAACGCAGCCATTGCAGCCAGCTATTTTCACGATGAGTAAAGATAAAACCAACAAGCACAATCTTGGGACTGGTTCCCCAAAAAAGACGCCTTAATAAAATCGTCGGCAATAACTCCAAATGCGTCCACGCTACCACCGCGTCCGTTTTGGGACAAAATAATAAATAATAAACCGTTCTAATAAACGCAAACCAAAATAACCGCGGCCAGCCAAAAAGTAACAGCCAGAGCCGACGCGTGTAGCATAATTCGTAACCACCAAAAAATATCGTATTGGATACCTTCTGTTGTTCAAGAATATGGCTAAATGGCGAATTACCATCGTCATACGATTCGAAATGACGAAAAAAGACAACGTTCATAAAAATTGATTATATTAATAACTCAATTTAATACAAGAGGTTATAAATTGATTTTGCAAAAAAACACTAGCTTCTTCAAAAAATTTTAATATAAGTGATGAAAAAAAACATACAATTGACAAGGGTTATTGCAAGATTTATCGTACGAATACAGTCGTCCTGCTGATTCAAAAACAGGGAACGACGAAACCGTTCCCTGTCAATTTACAAAGAAAGTAAATTATAGTCTAAACTCAAAACAAGACTATGCCAGCGATTTTACGCCGTCATCAATCGCCTTTTTAATCGATTCAAAAGCCGCTTGATTGGTAAGCTGTTCGATAGTATTTTGCGCGTTGGTAAACTTGGTGCGCTCTATCGACTGACTGCCAACGGTTACACAAATTGTACCGTCTTCCTGAACTCGAGAGCTGAAAGCCGCATCGATATTCACACAATCCGTATACTTTTGCTTCTTAACGTAGTCAGAAATCATGCCCAACAGCAACTGTCCGGGGCAGTTTTCCTGCTTCGCGCAAATAGTAACCGTAATCGGCAAGCAAACGCTTTTCGTTCCACGCAAAACCGGAATCTTGGCATCAAAAATCTGGCTTCGATTTTGATAATGAGTATGAAGCATTTCATGCGCCTTGTGAGACCCCGGCTTGCCTCCAATATGCTGCTGATAGCATTGATCTACCAGGTAGTTATCCTGCGGTTTCTGAAGCTGATTGGTACGATCTATACTGTACAAACCTGCCTGACGCTGCTTGCGGATAGCGTTGGTAACTCCATACGGCTGACCGCCGCCGGAAATACAACCGCCAGGACAAGCCATGACTTCTACAAAGTCGTACTTGCACTTGCCTTCTTTCATATCGTTAATCAAACGCTTGGCCTCTGCCAGTCCGTAAACAACAGCAACGTTGACTTCGTTGCCGGCTACGTTTAACTGAGCCGCTTTACGAGTCGCCATACCGCGAACCATTTTGAAATCGACGTTTTGCAATTTTTCGCCGGTAATTTTTTCAACCGCGAATCGCAAAGCCGCTTCCATAACACCGCCTGACGCACCGAAAATTACGCCGCCGCCGGTTGAAAAGCCCATCGGCATATCAAACGCTTCCGGTTCCAGCTCGTTAATATCGATTCCCATTGAGTGAATCATACGTCCCACCTCTGAAGTGGTAATAACGACGTCAACATCAGGCTTACCTTCATGCGACAGCTTGGGCAATTTAGCCTCAAACTTCTTCGCAGTACAAGGCATGATGGAAACAACGACCAAATCTTCCCGTTTGCAGCCGAGTTGTCCAGGCAACACTTCGTTTGCGACAGAACCAAACATCGCTTGAGGAGATCGGCAACTGGAAACATTAGCCAGCAATTCCGGATAATAGGTTTCCGCGTACTTCACCCAAGCGGGACAGCAGCTGGTAAACAGCGGTAAATTTTCCTTCTTGGAAAAACGATCAATAAACTCGGTCGCCTCTTCAAAAATCGTCATGTCAGCGGTAAAGTTCGTATCGTAAACATGCTTAAAACCCATCAGTTTTAAGGCGGCGACCAATTTACCAGCTACGTTTTCGCCGATTTTGCAGCCGAACATTTCACCCAATCCCACTCGGACAGCCGGAGCAATTTGAACGACAACCGTTTTGCTGGTATCGTACAACGCGTTCCACACTTTTTCCGTATCGTCTTTGGGAGTAATAGCGCCGGTGGGACAAACCGCAGCGCACTGACCGCAGTTGACGCATTCCACCTTGCCCAATTCCGCATCAAACGCCGGAGCAACGCGGGCTTTACTGCCTCGGTTGGCAAAATCAATCGCGCCGATTCCCTGAATTTCAGAACAAACGCGAACGCAATCACCGCAGAGAATACACTTGTTCGGATCGCGGTCCAAGGACGGGGAAGAATGATCAATCGGTTCCTGACGAACGGGGGATTTGAATCTGACTTCGTGAACGCCCAATCGACGCGCCAGATTCTGTAATGCGCACGTTGCGCTTTTATGACAGGTCGGACATTCACGATTATGATTGGCCAGCAACAGTTCGATGCTGATTTTACGCATTTCGCGAATTTCCTTGGTATCGGTATGAATAACCATACCCTCTGCCGGAGCGGTAGAACAGGAGGCCATCACGCCGCGTCCTTCAACCTGAACCAGGCACAATCGGCATGCGCCGTAGATACTCAATTCGCTATGATAGCAAAACGTCGGAATATCGATTCCCGCTTTACGAATAACCTCTAAAAGGTTACGCTCGTCGGTAAATTCTATCTCCAAGCCGTTGACAGTTAGTTTTTTAGTTTCGCTCATAATATATTAAATGAAGTTATTGTTTAGGAAGTCAAAGACAAACAACAGTTATAACAGAATCTTTTGTGCACAATGCACTTACATACATCGTGCACAAATATCTGCAACTCAACTACAGCTAAATTCCCTCTACCGCGCCAAACTTGCAGGCGGCTTTACAGGCTCCGCATTTGATGCACTTGTCAGGATCAATTTTATGCGGAAGTTTGGGCGCACCGGAAATAGCTCCGACGGGGCATTTACGCGCACAGGCGGTACAGCCTTTGCACTTGGCCGGATTGATTTCAGGCTTCGCCAACGCTTTGCATTCGCCGGTAGGACAGACTTTCTTGAATACGTGAGCTTCGTATTCGTCCCGGAAATATCGCAAGGTAGACAGAACCGGGTTAGGAGCTGTTTTACCCAGCCCGCACAAAGAACCCAACTGAACCGCCTTGGCAATCTGTTCCAGCTGAACAAGAGTATCTCCTGTTGCGCGGCCTTCGATAATATCGTCCAGCAAAGCCAGCATCTGCTTGGTACCTTCCCGGCACGGAACGCACTTACCGCAGGATTCGTTTTGCGTAAACTGCATAAAGAATCGGGCGACTTTAACCATACAGGTTTGTTTGTTCATAACAACCAAACCGCCGGAACCGACCATCGCGCCGGCTGCCTTAAGATTATCGTAATCCATGGGCATATCCAGCATTTCAGGTGTTAAACAACCGCCGGAAGGTCCGCCAATTTGAACGGATTTGAAATCTTCGCCGGTTACCTTACCCGTATT
>CAYZMZ010000178.1:0-7147 GCA_964479655.1 uncultured Planctomycetaceae bacterium | reverse complement strand
AAAAAATCAAGTAGTCATAGTATAAACTCCGCCGGTTCGAGTTCTACTTAGTTTTCTTCTTAACAGGTTACCAATCCACGCATTTTGCGCTTGCTCAATTCTCATTAAAACGCCTTGCAAATAATAAGCGCGATGAAACCAAAAACGCTGTTGGAAAAAAACTAAGTAGTCTTACCATAGTACGGATAATCAAAATCCCGTACTGTATATTATACAGATCGTTAAACTAAATGATAGACCGGATAGGGGTAAAGAATCAAAATTTTTTAGTTTTTTTGTATAATTTAGGTAAAATTTTAATCGTATGTAACCAAATTTAGGTAAAATTTTGCTCGATTAGCAAATTTTTAAGGATTTATGCTTGAAATTTTTCTCTCCCCATGGTACAATATCGGAAAAATATACTGCTTCCACTTGAGTTTTTCCGGTTTATATTTTCATAAACCAGTCGTTTCATTTCGCCCTGATCGGCAAAACAAGGATTTAACCAACTTATTGGGCGAAATCAAAACAACGTCAAGAGGAAAATTCAAGTTGTCTTAGTATAAAACAGGATACCAATACCATGGCTAAATTTTGTGTGATTTTACCCGCCGCAGGACAAAGCAGTCGTTTTTCTCATCGAAAAGCGGAACTTGCCGATTTTGATAGTCCTTTGCTGCGAAAAAAACAGTTTGCTACGATGGATTCAGCAGCGGTCTGGGTTCATTCTTCACGGCATTTTTTAGACCGCCGGGACGTAACACAAATTATAATCGCGATTGCCGACGAAGACCGGGCGGAATTTGAACAAAAGTTCAAGTCGAATCTGGTTATCGACAATATCGAAGTCGCTTCAGGAGGAAAGCAGCGAGCGGATTCGATTCGCAATTGTCTGTCCAAAATCCATTCAGATATAGACTATATATGCGTTCACGATGCCGCCCGTCCCTGCGTTACAGATGATCAGGTAGAGCGGGTTTTTGCCAAAGCGATTCAAACGGGGGCTGCGATGCTAGCCTGCCCGATTGCCGATACGTTAAAACGGGTTGATCCGCAAACCATGCAAATCACCCAAACCGTGTCGCGAACCGGTTTGTGGGCGGCGCAAACGCCTCAGGTTTTTCGACGTGATTGGCTTGAACAGGCGTACAAATTACCCAACAGCTCGGATGCTACCGATGATTGTATGCTTATAGAACAACTTGGACACAAAGTTTCGGTTGTCGAAAGTTCCAGCATCAATTTAAAAATTACAACGCGTGAGGACTTAAAAATCGCAACGCAGCTGCTATCGCTGAACAAGAAAAAATCGCCCCTGGATTTTTTCTGATTTCAGACTAGCTGTTACGCGTCTACAGATACTCAAACGGCGGGAAAAATCGCGTTTAAACGGGTTTCACTCGATTTTTCCCGGATTGTTTTATCAAAAACCTCGTTTCCTTTCGTCTTAAACCGTAAAACAAAGGATTGTTTGATTCTGACCGGGCAAAATCAAAACGACGGCGACAGAAAAAATCACGCAGTCATAGTATAAAACGTATAATATCGAGTTTAAAGCATATAATAGGAACAAGGTACGAACTATTATGCAATCGGGTGGAAATTGCTCTTGACAATCGTCGACTTGTTGATAGAATCGTATATCTAACAAGGAGTTATTTTAGATGAAATGTCAAAAATGCCAAAATGAGGCAACTTTCCATATTACCGAAATTCTCAAGGGCGACCCCGTTGAGCTGCATTTGTGCGAATATCACGCACATGAATATTTAGCGTCTGTAGAGCTGGATTCACCCGATATGGCAAATGCCGCCGCAGCTTTGGCCCAGCAAATGTCCCATCATTTGGCGATGGACAAGGCAGCTGAAAAAATGAACGAAGCGGATATTTCCATCTGTCCGATTTGCGGAGCGGCGTATTATGAATTTCGGAACGTCGGACGCCTGGGCTGTGCCAACGATTACGTTCATTTTTCTGAACAATTGACCCCGTTAATTGCCCAAATGCAAGGAAACCTTGAGCATATCGGCCGCCGTCCCTCGTATACGCAAAAACGCAGTCAGCAGCTTACCCAAAAGTACGGATTGAGACGTCAAATGCAAGATGCGGTTCAAGAAGAAAATTACGAATTAGCCTCGCAATTACGCGATAAAATCAAGGAAATCCAGTAGGAAATATCGAATGAAAATCAGTGATCTACTCAATCAGCAAGCCGCCTGCTTCGGCAAGGGAATTGATTCCGATGTTGTTATTTCATCCCGCGTTCGATTAGCTCGAAATATCGCCGAGTATCCGTTTGTCAGCCGCCTATCCCATCAAGACAGCCGACAGCTGATTCATAATTTGGAGCCTTCGGTTCTGGAATCTTTAGGAGATGGTTCGGGCAGTTTTGCCATGGAAAATCTTTCTCCAATAGATCGGCAATTGCTGGTAGAGCGTCATTTAATCAGCAAAGATTTCGGCATGTCGTCTTTAATCGCCTCGGTTGCCTGCGTTGCCCAAGACGAATCCGCCTGCGTGATGTTGAACGAGGAAGACCATCTGCGAATCCAGTCTATGGTTCCCGGCTTAAATCTGGAATCGCCTTTGAAACGCTGTCAGGAAATAGACACGTTTTTGGAAAACAAAACGGTCTATGCCTTCAACGACAAATTCGGCTATCTAACCGCCTGTCCGTCCAATGTCGGAACTGGAATGCGGGCCAGCGTGATGCTGCATTTACCAGCCCTAACGCTTACTCAACAGGTGGACAAAGTTCGACATTCATTGGAAAAAATCACCTTGGCTGTCCGCGGTCTGTTTGGAGAAGGTCAGCCCACCGAGGGGGATTTTTTCCAAATCAGCAATCAAATTACCCTCGGCTATACGGAAGAGGGCTTGCTGAAAGAATTAATGGATGTTATTCCCAGTATTGTTGCCTACGAACGAAAAGCGCGGCAATACCTGCTGGACGAAAAGCGGGATTCTATTATAGACAGAACCGGACGCGCTTTGGAACTGCTGCGCAATACGCAGTCGATTAAAATGACCGAGGCAATGTCACTGCTGTCTAACGTCCGCTTGGGTGTTTGCTTAAATCTGTTGGAAAACGTCGAGTTAGCAATCATAGACCGACTGCTTCTTCAAACCCAGCCGGCACATGTACAGAAGTTACTAGGTGGAGAAATGGATTCCTCCGAACGGGATTTGGTACGCGCGAAGTTTATCCGTAATTTACTAGCTGAAAAAAAGGAAACTAGCTCCACTTGACTTGTTCCAGTTTGCATAACATAAACTAGTCGTTTCATTTCGTCTTAATCGATAAAATAAGGTGTTATTTGATTCTGGAGGGCGAAATCAAAACGACATCAAGAAGAAGAAAATCACGTGGTCGTAGTATAAACTGGTTCGATCTTTCGTCCTGAACTATCGCCGCCATTTTTCGCCCCGTCTCAACGCCTACAGAGTTTCCCGTCTGAAGCACGCTGAGCTTGCTCCCGCTTTCCAACACGGAGCTTGTTCCCGTGTCAGCTTCTTTATGATTTTCCGTCGGGAGAAAAGAATAGATATACATCTGTTTAATACAATATTCAAAAACCGTCGAAAATCCGCGAAATCTTCGGGCTGCAAAAAATATAATTGCAGACGAGGGCAACCGTATTCTACATACACATCAATTCAACGCTTTATTCAATCCCCAGTTATGACAAGTTCCAGACGAAAAAGCATTCATCTATAAAAATATTCTTGTCTGTTTTCGTTATGATGCGTTATTCCATACCCCCAAACTAATCGTAACCTCTCTGTTTAGCAATATACCGCCCTTTATTTCAACGTAAAGTATGTATTGTTTTATTGCATGTCTTTTTTGAAAAAATTATTTATTTTTAAAATAAAATTCTTACATTTTTTACTTTTTTTCTATTTTTTTAGATTTTACCCTTGACACCTTCAAAATATTTGGTATAAAGCACGTTCCCTTTGTAATATGAAGCGTTACGGATACCAATTATTCCAAACAATTGTCGAAGTTAGGCAATTTTATTAGACAGTCCTACTGCTGCTGTCATTTACTAAATGTAAACAGACAAGCAGGAAAATAACGCCATTATTCATGAGAAATATAATGAATAAAGTCAAACATACCTGTTATTTTCGTCCTCTGTAAAGCGGACTGTTACTTCTACTATTTTTATACTATAGCTGCGTTACCGCGTCATTTCGCCAATTATACCTTAGTTTGGGATCGGGTACGACGAAATGATGCCGAGGGGCAACAAGGCTTGTATTTGATTCCTTGTTAAGGAATCCGCCCTTTGCTGTTTAAAGGGGCATGGCATTATCGATATGACACTTTCCAAAGCAGTTTGAATTTCATTAATTTGGAATCGGAACCGCCCGCCTGGAAAAGTGCCCTCGCGTCCTTCCAACCAAGTATTGTTTAAGAGAATTTCTAACCATTCAAATTTGCGTCCAACTGGCTATTTTTTCGCCTAAATCAGGTCGAAAAACAGAACCGGTTTGACAATTATTTTAATATCAGTAGTTATTTGTACAGGTGTATAAATCCTCGCTTTGACCCTGAAAATGATTGCTAGAAATCCTGTTATACCCGTTCCACTTGAATTTTTCCGGTTTGCATAACAAAACTTAGTCGTTTCATTTCGTCCCAATCGATCAAACAAAAGGTTATTTGATTCTGGAGAACGAAATCAAAACGGCGTCGTCAGAAAAATTCACGTAGTGATAGTATATCCAATTCTTGTGTGGTTTGTTGTTTATTATTAATTGAATCTAATATAAAAACACTCATTTAACAAAAAGGAACAGAATTATGATCGAACAAGACAACTCGAACTCAACCGAAAAAAAAGCCGAGATTTCCGAAAAGAATCAGTATACGTCTGGCTACCGCAAGGTCATTGATCATGCGTTTAATCTCGCCTCCGAAACCGTATCAGGAGTGCTGACTGTCGCCGTGCTTTTACGAGCTTTGCTCGAATGCTACCCCGATATTTTCAGTACACTGCTGGGGAAAAAGTGCATTATTCCAGAATATCCGTCTCAGGACGAAAAGGGTGATCCTGAAAAACACGTTTGTTTTTCCTCTGAGGTCGATAGATACCTGTCAGTATTTGGAGGTGTGATGTCCGACATACTGAGCAATTTCCACCATCCTGTTGAAATCGACGAAGTATTCATCGCAGCCGCACTGCTGTGGGAACCGAGTAGCGAAGCAGAAGATATTCTCAATACAAACGGGATTGATATCGAACGCCGTAAACAGGTATTGAATTATATTTTGGCGCGTGAAAACAAAAACGAAAAGCAAACCATCAAAAAAAGACAGCAGGAAATCAAAAGGATTCTTAAAACCGTGTCTTCTGGGCTGGAAAAAGTGTGCTTGGGACAAAAAGCGGCGATTCGTACAATCACCCTGCAGTTAAGTACATTTTTGAACTCGACGGAACAGGAGCGGCAAAATAAACCTCTGTCGTTTTATTTTTGCGGCAGCTCTGGAACGGGAAAGTCGTTCATGGCTAAACATTTGTCGCGTTTGCTGTCCAAGGCTCTAAACATAGAGGAAATCGATGTCCTATCGATGGAACGATACACCTCGCAGCAGGAAGCCAACGATTTAATAGGCAGAGATTCCTCCTGGAAAGACGGGGGACGGCAAGGGGTTCTGACAAGCCGCGCCTGTCAAAACCCGAAAGGGGTTATTATCATCGATAACTATGACCTGGGTCATCCCGATGCGGTCGCACACATAGAAGCGGCAATCGACCAGGGTCAGTTGATTGATCATTACACCAGACAGAAGGTATCCTTTGCGAATAACATAATCATTCTGACTTCAAACAAAGGAGCGGACGCTCTGGAATCCGGCACGTTCATGCACTTGTGTCAAGGAACACAGTCGCAACAGATTCCTCGCGATAAAATTATTGAAGGGCTATGCTCGTCGATTAATCAAACCAATAAAACTGTAGGCGGAATTATTCGTACCATCCTCCTAAAAGTCGATGCGCCTGTTTTATTCAAAAAACTTGATACTAGTACTGTTGTACAGATTATCAGACGTGATGCAGATACCATCATAAACAAATTAAAACAGTCTTTCCATATCAGTGTAGAATGCAACGTCGATGCACTGGTAGCGTTTTGTATTGACACACTCGAAAAAACGGATTCAGCGCACGAAATTTCCTCGATGGTTAAATCAGTTTTATACTATCCCGTTCAGGAATTGATGATGGATTTGCCGGTAAAAACCGCAGAACGTAAACTCATTGTAAATATTGACACCTTACCAGACCTGGAATGTGATTTCAGCGATAGTACTCCCAACAGTTTAGAATGGGTTGAAGCCCGAACTTCAAAACGCCGCTCGCAGGCTAAGCGTCTGGATTACCGGGTTAAAACATCTGTTGACGGTTCAATGATCAATCTGAACATAACAAACTTGCACTATATCGTACTGCCCAGTATTGAAGACGTCGGCTTTTTCTCGGTTAAGGCTCCGAACGTTTCATTCAATGAATTGGTCGGACTTGAAATACCGTGGCAGAGTGTTCAGCGTACGATTTCCTACTTTCGGAATCCAGACGACAAGATAAAACCTGAAACAGGAATTCTGCTGATTGGTCCTCCCGGTACCGGGAAAACGTCCTTTGCCAAAGCCGTTGCCAATAAATTAGAAACAACCTTTATTAGCGTAACCGGTTCTGATTTGGTAATCCATGGTCCGGAAGGCATAGAACAGCTGTTTGATACGGCTAGCAAGTATAATAGTATTCTGTTCATCGATGAACTAGATGCGGTAGGTTCCCGAAATTCAGGCAACAGTTCGGATTTAGTAATCAACAAACTGCTCAGTGAATTGGACGGATATAAAGACCGAAAAATTCTTGTCATCGGAGCTACAAACCGCATTGACAAGCTGGATGAAGCGTTGCTCAGAGCGGGACGTTTTAACGACATTATCAAAGTCGGATTGCTGCAAAAAGCCGAAGATCGCCAAAAATTAATCGATATAACTTGCCGCAAAGCTGACATTCCAATCGAAGATTCAGTTAAGGATTTTATCGTTAAAACCACGTTTGGCTGTTCGCCTGCTGTACTTGTTTCTTTGATTCGGGAAACGCTTCATAACTCGCTGGAAGCCGGGCACGCTGTTTGCCGC
>CAYZMZ010000177.1:2719-7157 GCA_964479655.1 uncultured Planctomycetaceae bacterium | reverse complement strand
TCAAAAGATGGTCAAACAGATGAGTATCATGTCCTTCTGTCCAGCTGAGCATTACTTCAACTGGAATCATCGGACCGAACTGATTTTCCATCCAGGTGTAATCTTGTATCGGCTGCGTATAGGAACGAAGCATTGAATGAAGTCCGATACTGGTTCTCAGATTTTTCGCTCCCCAAAAACAGATAACAACTATCGATAACGAAACCGCTAAAACCAGATACGGAGCTTTGCTTACCCAAGGACAGAACATTCGTTCTATTATTGTGGATATGTCCCAACCTGAATTTTTCGCTTTTTGCGGATTCTGCCAGGATTTTACGGGAAACATTATATAATGAATGGGCAGATAAATCAAAATAACGGTAACCGAAATTGCCAAGGCGGACGAACTGAGCATTCCAAATTTACGAATTGGAATTAGCTGACTGCTTAAAAACGACAGTAACCCGGCAATAGTAGTTATAACTGAAATAAACGTAGGAACTAACGCGGTTTTCAACGCCATCAATACCGCTTCTCTCGGCTCGTAACGGGTTATTGCATCTCGATAATAATTTGTTAAATGGATTCCTGCGGACATCGATAGAACAAACGTCAGATTGACCGACAGCATCAAAATCGAATCAAATTGAATATTCAGCCAATAAATCAAAGCCAGACAAATTTGCTGATTTAAAAACGAAACAGCAAATACAATCAACGCTGCTCTTAAATTCTTAAAACATAAATAGGACAGGAAAATTCCTATCATATATGACAATACGTTCATTTCGATTAAATACGTGCGGGAAATCTTATCAATGGCGACCGAATCCATCGTAGGTCCGGCGGCGTGGAACGTTTTCATATCAATTCCTTTGATAGATTCCGCAATTTTCCAAACCGAATTAACCGCATCGGGACGGTAAATCGCCCCGTCTTTAGAAATAATTGCCAGTAAACAGGTTTTGGAATAGTCTTGAGAAAGCAGAAAACCTTTCAGACGCTCAAAAATCTGTTCGTCATCCAGGTTGAGCTGTTCGTTCGCCAGCATATCGTAAACGTCTTTGCCTGTAATAACTGAACTGTACAAAACTTTTTTGCTGCCGTCTTTAACCAGTTGAGGAGATAACAGCTTGGATTTAAACTCCGTCAATTGCGGGCAATCCAGTGTACAGGTATCCCAGCTGATGAGCAGAATTTCGTTCGCTCCGAAAATCTTGCCGAACTCGCGCAGCTGACGAGTTTCCACGAAGCGGGACGGCACCCAATCCTCAACGCGATTTTCGGTTGTTCCCCACGAGTTTTTCGCCCCGTAAACAATAAAGGGGATAGCCATAATCATCAGAGCTATCATCAAAAACCGGCGATTGATTAAAACGGAAAGGGCGGAAAATACAATATCTGTTACAACAATTTTTTTCACGGTGCGTTCGCTTTGACTATTTGAGGAAATTATGCTCTGTACTTGTAACGATTTTTCGACTGCGTTTTGATTTTATAACAATACGACTTTCAAGCATCTTCACGTATTATTATATACGAAACATCGGTCTGCGATTTTTCAATCTCTAGGGAAATTCACTCAGTACGAGTATAATCGGTGGTTCAATCTCGTTCCTGTATTGTAGCAAAAATTAAAAATCAGTAAATAGAAAGATTACAAAAATAGCCGATATTAATTTTAGCTAAACTCTGTATATTGCTTAAATAGGGAAATTTAAGTTGAAATTTTTCAGACTTCATAATAGAATGGGTAATTCCTGAAAAACTTCTGCTGATTTCGGACGTGAAAACCAAAACGACGTCAAGAGGAAAATTCAAGTAGTCATATAATAATTCTCGATTCGGACGAATTGAAACGTCAGGAATTCCAATCGGGATTTATTTCTAACTCGTCGGCTTCCAAAATCGAAGGCATTTCTATCCGTGGAAACAGCTTGTCGTAGGCGGAATCAGAAACGGGATATTGACGCACGGCGTTGCGGCGGCGCAGTTCGTCCAGTCCCGCTTCCAGCCAAACGATTCTGACTTTTGCCCCGTAATCATAACAAAGCCGGATCGCGGATTGTCTGAAATCCCTCCGCAAAAAAGTCGCGTTCCAAACGAACGGAATCTTTCGCCGCAGAAAGCGGACCGCTTCTTTATGCGCCGCATCAACAACCGGATTTTGATTTTCAGTCCACTCAATTGACAATCGCTGACGCCACGCATCCAGAGAAACAACCTGCCTGTCGGCGTAATGACGCTGAATAAACGTATCTTTACCCGAGGCGGGAAGTCCTGAAAGAATGACTATTTCTCCCCATGAATCATCGTAAAGAATCTCGGCGGGGTGCTTGAGTTTTCCTGAAAAATAAGCGAATGCTGAATGTTTCGATTCAAAAGTTTGAGCTTGATTGAGAATATTATGTTCTTCGGTGAACAATCTAAACAGTTCTATTTTTTCCAGTGAGCTATCCAGGTGATTTCCTTTGCGACCGCGAAAATCCGCCTCCGACAAGGCGACTAATTCGGCATTGTTTCCCAAAACGGAAAATTCAATCGCACTCCGAAGCGCATTCGTTCGTTCCAACAAATGATGGGGGAGAGAATGCCGACGTATCAGAGCCGTAATTTCCTCCCGAAATTGAATTAAAGACGGCTCTGTATTCAATCCAAGCTGATTCCAGAGAAATCCCCTCGCTTGCATAGCACCGACGCGAGAATGATTGGGCGAAACAATATGCCCGTCTTCCAGACGCGATGTAGCCGGTTTACCTATATCGTGCAATAAAGCCGCAAGAAAAACACGTATTTTCGCAGCTGGCTGAAACGATAACCATGCGGAAGAATGGATCAACGATTCGACAACCATCTTCGTATGTGTCCATACATCCCCCTCTTCATGCCACAGCGCGTCCTGCTGGGTGTTGGCCAGCGGCTTGATGAGATCGGGAAACTCCGATTCCAGCTTATTCCACTCTATCGACGATTCTGTTACGATAAGACAGACTGGAAGGATGGACTGTAATTTTGTATAGAGTAATTCTGACATCAACCGATTTCCTTCTTGCACGAGGTTTTATTGGGCAGTTCGGGCAAAAACAGGTCGTTTAACGAACCGCTGAGAATATTCGGTACAATCGGACGGGCATGCCAGTGCGTGTCTGATTCTACAATAGTCTGCAAAAAACGTTCGCGAACATATTTATAACGTCCAACAACCTGTCCGTTTTCTTCATGCTTGATGTAAACGCCTTCCATAAGCATCGATAGGTCGGTTTGCCGGTCAACGTCTTCCAAAAATATTCCGTTTTCCCGACAGAATTGGTGCATAAGTTCCATGTGATTTTCGGAAATATAGTTTGACGGACCAATAAGTGCTGTTAAATCTTGTAACCGATCAAATCGTCCTGACTTCAAAACCGGAACGGAAACCACCGGAAGCGAGGCAAGGAGAGCGTGTCGAGACGGCGTATCGAGATAGATTTCGTTTTGCCTGTCAAAAACATCGAACTCCATAAAATAGTGCGGAAGCCGATCGTAAAAAATGGTGTGCTTGGCGTACAGCCATTCACCATACATAATATAGCGGCTGCCGAGAACATCGCGGAATAAATTTTGTTGAATCGTTCCCCATTGTTTGAACAGATTAAAATGTTTTTCCCGTATGCCGCCGACCAGGTAATGCCCTCGACTTTGTAAAAGAAGATTGCCGTCGGAATCAAACGACAGACCGGAATTAGCGCCATCGACTTTTTCTTCGATAACCAGTGGAAGATTTTTAATTTCAGTAAACGGAACGACCTGTAAGTCTTCGTCGCCAAGTTGCTGACGTGAACCTTCAACATGTCGAGTCCGCGGATATTTTAGCATTTTAGGTATTGTCATGATATATTGGTAGCAAATGCAAAAAAATCATGTTGTCATAGTATAAATCTGCAAACTGGTATTATAATCAGAATAAAGATTTTGAAAAAGGGGGGGGATTGGCGACGAGCGGTGGGTGTTTGTTGAATCGCGCCGACTAAGAATACCACCTGGGATAAAAATGCGAACGGAGCGCGGACGTCCTCGTCCGCTGACTATTGCTGATTTAGAATACCGCTTGATTCGGTGCCCCGAATTTCTTTAACGGGAAGACACAAAGACACAAGTTCACGAAGCCTCGAGCCGGGGAGGCGATTCGGCTCCGCCGGTTGCCGAAAAATGGGTTTATCGTTGTAATTACGTGTATACTTCCGTTCAATGCGGTATTCAAAATATACCTTTAAAATTCTTCTTCGTGCCCCTTCGTGTCTTCGCGCCTTCCCGTTATTTTCTCAAATTTAGGTGAACGCGGTTAAGAACGGGAGCAAGCTCCCGCACACCCAAAATTTCCGAAGAACTACTACTTTCGGCGTTTGAATAACAGCAAGCCCACTGCGCCTAATATCAGCAATGCCCATGTGGACGGCTCTGGAACGCCTACAGCCAA
>CAYZMZ010000177.1:0-2709 GCA_964479655.1 uncultured Planctomycetaceae bacterium | reverse complement strand
ATTGGTATGCGCCAAATGCTCCCGTCCCTCCAGTTGGATTCCACCAAGCGTAAAAATGGACGTCCGCCACGTTACCGAATATTTTAGAAATATCGGCATTTACATCGATAGTGGAACGCATTTCCGTACCCGCTGTTAGAGCACTGGTCAGTTCAATTAGATTAACGTCATGCGTATCCAAATAACTTGCAACAGTCCCCCAGTCCAACAGTTCGCCATCAGCCAATCCCGAAGTAGTTAGATCAAAGGCGAACGAATCCGCCAACGTCAGGTTCCCCCCCGTTGAAAGTGTATTGGTTATCGACAAAAATTTATTTGGATCCGTCCAATCAACTAACAGTGTTCCGCTCTGTGTCCCTGCTATAGTGTACTTGCCGTTAAAGGTCATATTCTCGAAAGGAACAAACAGGGCATCTTGTGCAACGTTCAATTCAGTAGACCCGCCCAGCGCAGAGGCACTGCCTGCTACTAACGTACCAGCGGTAACGGTTGTCGACCCGGTATAGGTATTCGCGCCAGAAAGTGTGAGCGTACCCGCACCGGATTTGATGAGGCTTGTATGGGTCGTATCCTGATTGGTATTGCACAAGTTCGCAGAAATCGACAGCGTGCTGTTTTCAGTAACATTGAAATTCGTGTCGTACACAGACACGCCATTATTTGTTGCATCCTTGGTAATATACGAATCGCCAGTAACGGTTACCGGACCCTTTAATGCGAATGATTTCCAAGTCGCGTGCCCGCCGTTATCCACGAGGGTTGCACCGTTAAGATTCAACGCTCCAAATGCGGTAATAAAGCCGTTGCTGTAAATATGTGAATCTTCTTCCGCAACGAAGGTAATATTCGTTGTCGCATTAAGCACCCCTCCGAAAGTATCGGCTGCCATGAATTTCAAGGACGAACCGGAGGTGACTTTTACCGTTCCCGAACCGGTTATTTTGTTTGCTCCTCCAATTTGCGCAGCACTTCCAATATCCGTACCACCGTTAAACACCAACGTGGTACCCTCAGCAACACTGTAGGAAGAAGAGGTATTCGCATTCGTTGCGGCACTTCCGGTAAGCTCCAGCGTTCCGCCGGAAATCTTTGTGGTACCGGTATACGTATTCGCGCCGGACAGCGTCTGCGTGCCGGTTCCGATTTTTTCCAGCGTAACGGGTTTGTCGGTATCTCCGTTCTGGATTATTCCCGAAAATACACCGCCTGTTGCATCGCCTGCACCGAACGCGAGGACGGTCGAGCCTGGATAATTCGAAGTAATCGTTCCTGCGCCGGTCAGTTTTCCAACGGTAACCTTACTTCCGTTCCAAATATCGAACGTGGCACCTTCTGCGATATTCAGCGCAGCCAGGTTATTACTCCAGTTCATTTTACCCCAACCGCCGCTGGTCAGTTTTCCCGCTTGAATATCGATTACTGAGTCTTTATCCAGCGATATAGTTACCGCACGGCTGTCGCCATTGGCGAAAAACAAGTTTCCCGCCCCCGACTTGACGAAATTACCCGTCCCGGTAATCGTAACGTTTTGACCTGTCGAGATAGAATTTTTACCCGAGTATCCTCCCGTATCTGTTGCATTATACTCCACCGTTCCGCCATTGAGGGTGATCGTCAAGGCAGACGTATTGTGCGAAACCGCTTGGGTGAAAAGCAGCTTCGCACCCGTATTCACTGTAACTCCGTTCGTACTGTTAAAAACTGGGGTTGTATCGCTGGATGTGCCGAGAATTTCCAGCGTTCCTTCAGAAACCGACATCGTTCCGGCTAACGTTACATTGCCTTTCAGCGACTGCGTAAACGCTCCCGTTTTAACCAGCGAACTGGCAGTTCCGGTAAGGTTGATTTGTCCCGCATAGCTCGAATCGGCGGTATTGTTGAGTGTAACGATTCCCGATCCGGTGATGGTCGCGGTCGTATCGGTTCCCGCAAGATTCAAAAGCGTCTGATTGGTATCGTTTAAGGCTAACGTTGCATTATTAACGATTTGCCCAGATCCGATTTTCGCGCCCGTTCCAGAAATGGAAAGCGTACCGCCCGAAATCGTTGTTGTGCCTGTGTACGTATTTGCACCAGTGAGAACCTGTGTTCCATCTCCAATCTTTTCTATTGCTGAATTGCGTTGACTTGTAGTGGTATTATCGCGTATCGTCCCGCTGAACGTCGCAGTAAAAGCACTGTCCGTGACGCCGTTTCCAATCGTCAGAACGCTCGTTCCCGTCCCCGTAAGAGTGTACAAAAAATTCGTTTCCAGAATTCCGCCGCCCGTGAGGGATTTCACGTTGAAATTGCCGGAATCCCACATGTTCAAGACGGCACCGTCGGCGATGTTGAGCGCCGCGTAGTTATTCGTCGTGACCGCGCCCGTCCAGCCGCCGAAACGAAGCTCGCCCGCCTGAACGTCGATGGTCGAATCGGCGTCGAGACTCAGCGTAAATGTCCCGCCATTCGATTTCGTACAAACCAGCCCGGCTCCCGATTTAATCAGGTTTCCCGACCCGGTAATCGTTACGGTTTTTCCGCCATGGTGACGGAAAAGATTCGCAGCCATCCCAATATCACGGTGACCTGCAAAGAGGTGACGGAGATTCCGGAGGGCCCGGTGATCATTGCCACAGGCCCTCTGACCTCCGATGCACTGAGTCAGGCCATCGGCAGCTATTTCGGAGAGGATTATCTTCACTTTTTTGACGCGGCGGCACCGCTGGT
>CAYZMZ010000176.1:0-7159 GCA_964479655.1 uncultured Planctomycetaceae bacterium | reverse complement strand
TTGCGGTTGCGGATAGACTGCCGGTTTGGTCATCGCAATAGGTAATTTACTGGCTGACGCCGGAATATCCTTCGACATTTCATGGCAACCAACGCAGGCGCGGACTTCGCCGGGACGATAATCGACAAATGTTCTCTCACGCTGTACTTCTTCGTAGTTGGCGTCTAACGCCTGAAGGAAAATATTTTTATCCGCCGGAACGACAAAGTGAGCGGAACCGTCTTCTGCAACCGGAACGATTCCGTACTGAACACGTAATCCCAGCGCGGCGTTAAAACTGATACAGGAATGCTGCTGATCAAATCCGGCGTCCTCGGGCCAGAATCGGCGTGCCGACCAAGGACGCGGCACATGCTCGTTAATCCGAATCCATTTAATCGAACCGCGTTCCACCCCGTCCATTCCGCGATAAATATCGGTAACTACCAGTTCTGCTAGTCCTTTTTCCGCCAACTGATTGTTGGGAACGTATCGTTCCAAAATCGGAGGAACGGTATGAGCAATGACCGGTTGTACACCCCAACAGGAGGTTCCCGGCGCCTGATAGAATAATCGCCGCTGTCCGGAATCGGTAATATAATACAGTCCGTAGGCGTCGATCGCGTTCCAAGGCTGGTCGGGATTATAGGAAACCAGGAACTCATGTTCGTTAATCGGATACGGATCACAAAACAGCGGGCCGCGGCTGGTATTGCCTGCGCCATCTCGTCCCGCCTGATTTTGGGGTAATAAAGGACACGTAACGCCGCCGGGAATATTGTCCCAGCCCCATTGATGTTCAACGTCCACTTCAGGGGTTACGTATCGGACGCAGTCGCCGGTTCGGATATTACGGGACGTATCAACAATCATCACCGTTCCCAACGCCGTAGGCATGTGCGGAGTACCCAGACAGACAAACAGATTGGATTTCCCCGGAATCGGGCGTCCTGCGTAAAAGACGGACGGAAAAGCGATATTACGTCCGGCAATATCGGTACTTTTTGTTCCGTCTGGACGCATTGCCCATAATCCTTTGTTGGTAACCGAACCGTTATCGACGTATTCCCAACGCGTGTACATAAGTCTGCCATCGTTAATAACCGCCGGACACGATTCGGAAACGGAATTATCGGAAAGTTTTTCTATCGAAACCGTATCGCCCGATTGTTCGTTCCGATTTCCCCGATAAATTACCGAGGAGGTGAGAATATCCGGACCATCGCACAAAATCCCGTGCTCGCATCGAGTGGAGGCGAACGCAAAGCCGCCGTCCGGCAAATAACACGGATGAAAATCGTCGGTCGTATGAAAATAACGTCCATGCCAGCGCAACTGATATTTTGCAATTCGCGCCTGCTCATCTTCCGGCGGAAAGGTCAGCTGCTTTAGTCCCGTTCCATCTAAATTCACTTCCCAAATTCTAAACCCTTCGTTCGGACGCGGCTTGAGATCGAAAATTACCTTGGTTGCGTCGAATGAAAGCTGACATCGGGAAATAATCCCCGGTATCGAGCCTTCTGCGGCGGATTTCGTCTTTTCCGGGTCGAAAAAACCTTCGGGGAACAGATTCGTGTTGAGAATTTCACGTACTGACCCGGTTTTCAGATTCAACACACATAAATTCGACTCAAAAAATACGCACCCATCGATAAAATCGGTATAATAATGAGAGGAGGGAAACGTATTGCGGCGAATAAACAGAATCTCGTCCGTTCCGATTTTCGCGCGAACCGCCTCCCGATTCGGAGCCGCCAGTTTTTCACGCTCCAATGCCATCCGTCGAGATTTCTCTCGCTGAGCTTTCACGAAAATATCGGCTTGGGGCGGCTGTTTTGAATCGGTAAAGACAAATCCCTGAATATGGGGCATACAATTCCCGTCGACAGAAATCGCCAATCGATTTTCCCCCGCTTTAAGTGAATACGTACCCAGACAGACGATTTGAACGTCCCGAGCGAAAAAACCGCCCGTCGCCGTTCCCGGAAACAAAAAAGCCGCCTGATCGTTCAATTCAATACGGGCAGGACGGTTTTCTCCCGAGGCGTAATAAAAGTAAAGCGAATACTCTCCCGGCTGAGAAACGTCGAACTTCCATCTTTCCGCCCCTTTGTTGCCGTGCAGAACCGCTAACCCGTCCCACGTATTGGATTGAACTTCGACGTTCCCTTCACGGGAATCCATGCTTTCGGCGGGAATAAGAATCGGTTCTGCGGCATACGCCGAAACCGCTATACATAAAATCATCGTTAAGAAAATTGGTCTTACCATTTTTTACTCCTGAAAATCACGGTAATGTTTACTTCATACTCTGACCACGCGATTGTTTCACGATACACAGTTTCGCTTTCGCCTCAATAAATTGTTTTATCGAGGGGAAAGGAATGGAATGGAACTTCCGGGGTTTGTTATGCAAACCGGAAAAAATCAAGTGGAACCGGTATAAATTGGAAACTCAAAGGGGAGTCTGAATAACTTCAGAAAGTAATTTCCCCTCCAAATTGTCGCACCTGGCGGGTCAGCAAAAAAACGTTACGTTGCAGCAAACGATGGAAGGAATGGATGATTGCTGAAATTTGTTGTATCACAAAATGAAATAGAATGCAAGCCCCTCTGGAAATTTAAGGCACTATAATTCCAAAAGCCCACAAAGCGTATGCCGCCGGAGCTGCTAAAAGGATCGAATCTAAAATATCCAGCACTCCGCCGAAACCGGGCAGCCAGGTACTGGAATCCTTTTGCTGCGCCTCGCGTTTGAGCATTGATTCCGCTAAATCCCCAATCATGCCGATAAATCCGATCAAAAAGCCGAATATTAGCCAGTCAAATGGAACGCCGTGTTCCAATCCTTGTACTCCATGAGATCCAAAGGTAGACGAACAAGCCGGTAAAATTTGGCAGAATATTGCCCACGATCCCAAGCAGGAAAAAATCAACGCTCCTATCGCGCCTTCTATTGTTTTACCGGGGCTAAGATTAGGAGCTAATTTCGTTCTGCCGAAAAGCCGCCCGATAACGTAAGCTCCCGTATCCCCCATCTTTACGGTTAGCAAGAACGCGATCAAATACCCGATTCCTCCTACTAAACGAATTTGAACCAAAAAAGCCGAGAGTAATCCCAAGTACAAAATCGTAAACATGGTAGCAGCCACGTGCATAACAGAGGCTCCTGGATGTTTGTATCGGTATATTTCTGCCATGAACGTAAATATCAACGCTAAACCCAAGCCTGAAAAAGCCCATGAACCGCTGGTTGCGTGTAAAAACGGCTGCATTCGGTCGGTATGAATCAATTTTTCTGACGCCCAGCTGGATATTATCGGCGCCACCCAACTCATCGTTACAACCAAAATCGTACCCAAGTAAACAACCAAACGGATGGGTTTCGCCCCCCCTAATTTGGATAAAGCTATCAGTTCCGAACAGGCGGGAATCAAAAGCGAGATTAATATCGGAAACAAAACCAAACCCGAAATTGCAGTTTGTTTTTCCAAGTACCAATCCGCATACCCTGACAGAATCAGAACGGCGATAATAATACTGCCCAGCAGGATTCTCCAACGTAACATAGCTTTAAGTAATATAGGTTAAACGGTTAAAAAGGATAGCCGGAATTAACAATCCGATAATACAAATTGAAGGATACGCTCCATGAATTTGAAATACAACAGCCGCATCTAAAACGATTAGCGTTAGTAAACAATAACCGACTACCGGTCCGATTACCGCCGGATTCCCGTTTAGAACCGCCTGTAACGCGCGACTGCCTACCATCAACGCCAGCACTCCAACCAACAATCGCCATCGCAGCAGTTTTTCTGGACTAGTACCGGAATCCAGCAGGGGAATCAACAGCAACACCCCGCCTGCTATCAGGGCAACCGGAATCAGACGAATCAACAAGCTGGAGCGCGAATTGTCTAAATCGCCCAACTGAAAATCGCCTTCGCCCGGCTCATTTTCCAGCCGCGCGAACCAGGTTACTCCGGTTATATAAACGCAAAACGCCGCTAAAACCCAAAGGTACGCCGGATTCTGCCCAATCGTACCGGTTAGGTTTAAGCTCAACGCAAATAAAATATTCAAGGCGCGGCATAATCCCATCAAAAGCGGGGCTATCCAGTAAAATTTAAACACGCAATCGTACAGGATAATTGCAGTCGCCAGACCAATCAAGGCGATTACCGACAATTTCGGGTTGACCGACTCAACGCAAGCTATTCCCCCCGCGATTATTCCCACCGAAAATAGAATCGCTATTACGATTTTGGCGTTTTGGACGCTAATTTTTCCTGCTGGAAGGGGACGACAACATCGATCTGGATTTTCTCTGTCCCGTTTCAAATCGACTAAATCGTTTAACGCCATGCCTGCCCAGTAAAAACAAATGGAACTTATGCACAACACGCCAAACAGAGTCCAATTTGCCTGATAAATCTCCGTATTTCCATCGGCAAGCAGAAATCCCATTGATAAGTCTGCCAGAACCGTAAAAACAGCAGGAAATCGAACCAGTCGAAAAAATGCAATCATAAACAACAACGGAACCCCGATTCGGGGACCCGTTTGACCACCTTTTGAAAAAATTATATTATTGAGTTTTTCCTTTGGGTACTGTCTTGGATTTCGCTTTGGAAATTGAGTTTATATTCCGCTTTATCGATCAGGGTGAAATGAAATAGCGGGAATAGTACAGTACAAGCAGGAAAGTATCGCATAAAACCAGTATAGACTGATTTACAAGAGTTATTTATCACTCTACTTTAATTATACCACAAGAAACCGGAAAAGTCAAACCATTTGTTGAATTTCGCGATTAAATTTCAGAAATTGATTCAACTTTAACAGTTGAATCAATTTAATTTCTTCTTACTCTTTATAAAATAAAGAGTTACGATAATCCTTAATCGATTATTTACGTAATGCTTTAATTTTTCATAGCAACGCCATGCGAAAACCGTTTTCGCTTTAATCTATGTGAATTTTACGCTGATTTTTGACGTTTTGCCAATCGTAATATACAAATTGCTCCCATAATAAGCAACACAAATGAGGCGGGTTCCGGAACCTGGAGAGATTGTGGTGTTACGGCCGACAAGCCTGACAACATAACAGTTGAAGCAGACGCCTGGTTAAAACTGGCAAAATCCCATGAAATATAGTCTAAAAAAGTGGAATCGAACGACAAGCCGGTAATAGTTAGTGCCGATTCATCTTCTGCATATTGAGCCGATAACGCATCGTTTCCCTTTAGTCCGTCCTCAATAAAAGTCAAAAAATCATCTTTATTCAGTTCATTCAGACCGGTTAAAGAAAGATTTAATGTGTATTCGCCTTCCCAATCCGAGGATTTTAATGCGATCCAACCGCTCACCAACCCCGTATTTTCTTTTAACTCGATGGTAGTCGGTTCGTTGGATATATCCAAAAGAATGGATTCCGCAACGGTAGCACGATAGTCGCTATTCAAGTCAACTTTACAATTATTGTCTACAACAGAAATCGTCCACAAACTTGCCTGCACTGTGGGGGTTCCTGCAATAGATGCGGCTGAAATCGCATTGTAGGAATTGGTTTTTGTGTTGACAAAACCTCCCGTCTGCTCAGCATTGATGTTTCCATTTAGGGTGGCAGTTCCAGTTACCGTTACGGTACCTAAACCGGACGAATTAATAAGGAAATTGGAATGGCTGCCCGATGCAGCAGTCATGGTTTGAGCAGAAATAGTTCCTAATCCCCCGATTCGGTTAAATGTACTTACAGAGCTACCAACATTCAAGACCGTTCCAATTGACAACGTTCCGTTTTCAAAGGTAAATTCGGAACTAGTTCCGCTATTAAGAGCCAGACGTTCAGAAATAACGTTGTTTCCGCCGTTAATATAAACCTTGCCTTTGGTCGTTCCGTTTTCTGCAATATCGATGCTTTGAAAGGTATTCGTTCCGCCCGTAATTTCAATATAGCCATCGCCAAAAGAATTTTTAGCAACATCTGTATCGCCTACGCCTTGAGTGCCAACCCAAATTCCCGTTTTAAAGGTGTTGACTGAATTACCGGTTAGATAGACCTTTCCCGTACCGTTTGCTCCTCCGACAAGCAAATACGTTGCTGTAATAGATAACGACGCATTGTCTTTTACGGTCAGAGTACCGCTGCCGCCAGACGCTCCAACGTAAACAGAAGTCCTTGAGTTACTATCAAAACTAAACGAGGCACTCGCATTGTTTTCAACGGTCAGGGACGCTGACGAATATTCACTTCCAAGGAGAATGCTTTTACTAGCCGACGAACAGGCGGCTTTAAAGGTACCCGCCGAAATTGTGCCGTCAAACTCCGCACCCAGACCGCAGCCGTAATAAACCGTTCCCGAAGTTTTAACGTCAACTGTCCCCCCCGTTTGGTTTAATTGACCGGAAAGATAATAGAATGTTGTGCCGCCGGCAACGGTTAAACTGCCAGATGAATTAACGTTCATGTTTCCGCACCACGAAACGGCTTCGGCGGTAACGGCACGGGAGATATTAAGCGTTTCGTCCCCGAGGGGAACTCTTTGGTTGTTCCATGTCGCGGTATTGTACCAAGAACCATCTGCACTGGTTGAACGGACGGGAGATGTTCCGGTGCCTATCTCTTTAACTCCAATACCCGCCAAGCCGGCATTGTAAAGCGTAACGATCTGTTTGTAACTCAAGGCGGCGTTATAAAAAGTAAGTTCATCTACACCACCGTTAAAATTAGCGTATCGGGTTCCTCCCTCACGTCCAATATTCCAGGCATAAGAGGATGTAAGCGCATTTGTGCTTGTTCCAACAGAATAGGTTTTTAGCGTAAGACCCCCCTGTAAGTCGCCTGCAAAAACCTGTACTTTCGTTCCTAACTCTGCCGTAAAACCAATAAATTGCCATGTGTCATTAGTAGACAGCGCAACTCCTGTAGTACCATTTTGCAATACCGAACCAACACAAGCACCGATAGCACCGTTGTTGTATTGAGAATCAAGTATAACGCCTGGATTTTTCCAAGAATACCAATCTTTATTGGAGATAAAAGCAGGATAATTCGAGGTCGCAACCGCTGCTTTTACCCACATCGTTGAACTCATGGCGGTACTGATGCCAAAATTACTGTTCTTGGAATTATCGCCCAGGGAAACGTATCCGCCCGTCAGGTTAAGATAACC
>CAYZMZ010000175.1:0-7160 GCA_964479655.1 uncultured Planctomycetaceae bacterium | reverse complement strand
GATATTTTGGCGTACTGCTGGCTGGAACGTCCAATCGTCAGGTCGTCGATTATAATACTGCTAACCAAAAAACACTCTCCTGATTTTAACCACGGATTCCCTAAAGGCGTAATCAGAATCGGTTTTTCTGACAAATACAGCGTTTTTTTGCTATCCAACTTTTCATTTTTGCTGGTAGAAACGTCTTGGAGTAAAAATCCGGCAGGACGTTCGGCATTCATGTCGTTACCCAATACCGGCGGTTTCCAAACAGCCGCCTGGGCATGCAAATCTCGACCGTACTGATCCAGCAGTCCAATCGGCAAAGAAATATTCGGCTCGACGATAGTTTGATGTACTCTATCGACCTGCTTTCCGTTGATATAAACGGAGGTCATCGGATCGGATTTCGGCTCGATTTTTTCGCCGCTTTGCGAAAAGAACTCGCTGACGCCATTATTTAATATCGATCTGCAAGACGGTAAAACGACATCCCGATTATAAATACCCGCGAGAACCAAAATCACCGCAACAAACAAAATCGGAGCGGCTGCCCTATATCGGGGAATCCCCATGCTGGTCATTCCCGTTAATTCCATCCGGTTTAATAACAGCGACATGGTTATAATTCCGCTTAAAATCACGAAAAATCCCAAAAACTGATCGTACAATCCGAGTATCCGGGGACCATAATAGGAAGTTATTACGTACCAAAATGAAAGATTTTTGTCTTTGCATTGCTGAATAAACATGTCCGCATCGTTCATAAAATCCATCACCACAAAAAACAGCGATAGACAGGAAAATATCAATACAAAAACTACTAAAAATTGCCTTATTATGTAAAAGTCAATAATTCCCGGATGGAGTAACGACCAAAGAAATCGGGGTTCTCGGGTAACGTTAGCAACACTATTGAGATTCAGTTGAGTCGATTTTATTTCGGAAGGTGAGTCCATAATAATAAATAAATATGATTGATTCTGTTTTTGCGGCTAATTTTTGGATTATATACCTGATTCCACTTGACTTTTTCCGGTTTGTATTATCATAAAACAGTCGTTTCAATTCGCCCCAATCGATAAAACAAAGGATTGTTTGATTCCGACGGGCAAAAATCAAAACGCCGGCAGGAAAAATCAAGTAGCCTTAACATATCGCTCCCAAAACGTTTTTCCGGTTCTTTCTATAAAAAACACGCCTGCTTAAATGACAGTATTGCAACATCACAATATTGTCGAAGAAAAATTCGGAAATATCAACGCCGTACAAAACTACCTATTTTATCAAGTACGCTAAATTTAACATATTTTCTTTGAATATACCATTTTAGACTAAAAATCGTTTTCTGTATAGAGGAATATTTGAAAAATTTTGAAAAAATATGCAACAAAGTTATTGATATTAATCTATACTTCGTGTATGATAGGAAGTAAAGGGATTAAATTCATAGATGAAAACGCGATTTATCCCCGATTAAACAAAAAAAAGTCCCGCCTTCCCTGACTGGACTTTGTAGTTTGTCCTTCCATATAGTATAAAAGCCCCACCTGTAATTACCATGTCACAAGAATTGATTGAAACGCTTGGAATTGAATCTTCCGTTGTCCAACTGGGACAAATCGGACATTGGAGTTTTATAGCCCGTCCTATCTTCGAAGGAGATCAACTTCTACTGTTTTGCAATTCTTTGGAAGAAATTGACAGAGCGTTTTCAGACCAGTTGGATGAAAATGAAACATTTTCGACAATTTACCGTCTTACGCTATTTCTTGCCGATATAAGCCGTCGGGACGACTACATTCAAGCAATAAAAAGTCATTACGGTTCTTGTCCCCCTGTTTTTGAAATTATCCCGCAGGCACCATGTACGGGAGCACCGTACGCAATTGAAGCGTGGGGATTATCTTCCCCATCGGCAAAGGATATTAAAATTCGTCGTCATGGCGATGATTTATCTACCGTTTCTTACGATGGAGTCGATTGGACGCATTGCATGAATTGCCGTCCAGTCGTTTCCGATACCTTGGTTTATCCGCGTTCGCTTTCTACTTTCCAACAAGTTCAGCAGCGTTTTGCGTCTTTGAATATTCCTTTTCAGGACGTAATCCGTACTTGGATATATTTGGGCGATATCGTCGGACCAGAGGGCGATACGCAAAGATATAAAGAGCTTAATCGCGCTCGCGCCGATTTTTTCGGTGATATGCAGTTTTGTCAGAAATATCCCTCGCCTACATTCGACGGCGACGCGTATCCTGCCAGTACGGGAATCGGAAGCGATGGCAAGGAAACAATTATCAGCGCGCTGTCCATTCATTCTAATACAGGTGATTTAATTGCCGTTCCGTTGGAGAATCCGCAGCAAACCAGTGCCTTCAATTACGAAAAGGAATACAGCCCTCAAAGTCCCAAATTCGCACGCGCTTTAGGAGTTCAGTACGCCCACGGCGGCGTAATCTTTATTTCCGGTACCGCTAGTATTATCGATTCCGAAACCCGATTTATCGGTAAGCCGGCACGCCAGGCGGTTTGTACGCTTGACAATATTGCTTGTTTAATCGACAAAGACAATTGTCGAAATCACGGGTTCGATAAACTGGGGGCTGATTTATCCCAATTGGCTTTTCTGCGCGTATATATTAAAAGACTGGAAGACTTTCCGGTTATCGCGAAAGTATGCCGTCAGCGTTGCGGTCAAGGCGTACCGATGGTTTTTACTCATACCGACGTATGCCGTCCAGATTTATTAGTAGAAATGGAAGGGGTTGTCTACTCCAAAGAGCGTAAAAGCAAACATTTATGAACATTCCTCAAACTTCCGGCGAAAAAGTTAAATCGTTTCCCGAGTTTCCCGGAGTTTATTTGATGAAAGATGAAGCGGGAACGGTTATTTACGTCGGCAAGGCAAAAAATCTCCACTCGCGGGCGGGCAGCTATTTTCTAGCCAACGCCAAAGACGATCCCCGTTTACACTGGATTGATCAGGTTAAAGACATCGATTTCATTCAAACGAAAACCGAAGTCGATGCCCTGCTGTACGAATCGCGTCTTATCAAAGACCTTCAGCCCCGCTGTAATATAGAGTTAAAAGATTCTAAAACTTTTCCCTATCTGCAAATTCATACCTACGAGCCTTTTCCCCGAGTTGAGGCGACCCGAAAGCCCAAATCGTCCGGCGTAAAACTATACGGACCTTTTGTTCAGTCTACAATTCGTCAAACGCTTATCGTTTTGCAAAAGATATTTCAATTCCGTACCTGTAAATTAAATATCGAGGAAGAAGACGAGCAAACGATGTTTCATCGACGTCCCTGCCTGCTGGCCTCGATTGGACAATGCACCGCTCCGTGCGCCGGACGAATCAGCAAAGACAGTTACCGAAAGATAATTCATCGACTTCAGCATTTTTTGGAAAACGACCGGGAAGATTATATTCTGGACTTAACCTCCGAAATGGACATGGCATCCAAGGAACTCCGGTTTGAGGAAGCGGCTCGTCTGCGCGACGAAATCGCCGCTATTGAAACGCTGGATTTATGCGGCGACGCCGAATTAGACGTTCAGCCCGAGGCGTTTTCCGTCGATCCCCATCGCGGCGTTTTGGGATTGCAAAAAGTACTCCATCTGCCGACAATCCCGCGAATTATCGAGGGCGTCGATATTGCTCATTTACAAGGCGATGCGATGGTTGCCTCTCTGGTTCAGTTTATCGACGGCTTGCCCTTTAAACCCGGCTATCGGCATTATAAAATCAAAACCGTTTCGGGAATAAACGACTTTGCGTCTATCGGCGAGGTTGTCTATCGGCGTTTTCGAGCCTTAAAAGAGGCAGGCGAGCGATTTCCCGATGTACTTCTGGTAGACGGCGGAAACATTCAGCTAAAATTCGCCTTGGAATCTATCGAAAAACTCGGACTGACGCCTTCGCCTACGACCGTTATTTCGCTTGCCAAAAGAGATGAACTAGTATACCTGCCCAATCAGGAACAGCCGCTGCACTTATCGCGCCATGCCTGGTCGTTGCGGCTGCTTCAGTTTGTCCGGGACGAAAGCCATCGCTTTGCGCAGCATTACCATCATATTTTACGGCGGAAAGAAATTGAAGGACAGTAAACCCGGCGGCAACCGCATGAAAACGCGAGCAGGGAACCCCGCCTTGCGGTACAACCGTCTTCCCGGCTTCGTGCTGTCGCGGCTTATATTCCGAATTTTTTCCAGCACAAAGGAGCAGGTGCGGTAAAAGTCATCGGTTCTTTTGTTGTCGGGTGTAAAAAAGACAGACTGAAACAATGTAACGCAATTCCATCCGGAAACTGACGTCGGGAACCGTATTTATAATCTCCCAGCAACGGAAAACCACGCTGAGAAAATTGAAGTCGAATTTGATGCTTGCGCCCCGTTTCAAGATGTACTTTCGCCCAAAAATAGCCCGGAAACTGCTTCAGTCGCTCGTACGTTAATCGGCAGTCAATTGCCTCGGGATTATCTGAACTTGTCGGATTGACTTTTCGGTGCCGCGTATCGTGAACGATAAAATCTTCCCAATGACCGGAATCTTCCTGCGGATTTCCTTCAGCCAACGCCCAATAAGACTTTTCTACCGTTCGATCTCTGAATTGAGCATTGAGTCTTTCAGCCGCTTTGCTGGTTCGCGCGATAACCAGCACGCCGCTGGTAGGCGTATCCAATCGGCTGACAACACCCAGATAGACGTTTCCCGGCTTATTGTATTTTTGTTTAACGTACTCCCGCGCCTGCTCCAAAAAACTCGCACGTCCCGGCTCTACCCCCATAGTAGGAATACCCGCCGGCTTCACCAAAACCAGCAAATGATTGTCTTCATAAAGCGATTGTATCATTTTCTAAATTGATCGTTTAACCGAATCACCTCCAACAGCAGCTGCGCAAAATCCGAATTGGAAACAAACGGCTGAAAAGCTTGTATATCTTTCGGAAAACATTTTCCGCCATAGCCCGTATTTCCATCTGGACCCGGAACAGCCGTATGCATGGAATTGACGTATCCGCTTTGAAGCACGCCCCGTCTGACCTGTTGATAATCGCAACCGTTTTGCTGGCATATCTGATAGATGGCGTTGAAAAAGGTAACCTTCATCGCCCCGAAAACGTTGTGCGCGTATTTTGCCAGTTCCGCCTCAAAGGAAGTCATTTCGATAAAACTCTTGCCTGGAAAAACCCGCTTTAGCAACGGTACTTCTCCGGTAAAAATCATCGATTGACGGCAAAAATCGTCATAGGCCGTTCGCTCGGTAAGATATTCAGGCATAAACCGAACCGCTTTGTTATACGTCCGCGATAATTTATCACATGTTCCAGGCAAGACCGTTGTCCTGATAAAAATCGGCTTATCAGGCAGCGATTCTACAATCTCGCACAGAGGCGTAATATCCTGCAAGCCATTTTGCTGAGTAGGAATATGTATACTGATAAAAATACAATCGGCAGCCGATAAACTGTCGTTGAATCCCAATTTCGGGTCTGAAATGAGAATATTACAAGCGGGATTATAATTTTCAATCCAGCGTTTTAACGCCGAACCGATCTTTCCGCAGCCTACAATTCCAACAGTAACCGGCACCACTTTAGGCATGATCAAATGTATTCCGCATACAAAAATTCCATTTTATGAAAATGCATCCACGAAAAAAACAGCGCGACAACCGAAAACACCGCGGCATAGCCAAGATACCATGGCTGCCACACAATAATATTATTGGCGTCAACCAAGGGGACAAACAGATTATGACCGTTGACAATTACCAGCCGTAGTCCCTCCAACAAAGGAGAAACCGGATTGAGCATTATTATCGTTCCCAGTTTATTTCCTAGTAAATTCGGTTCGTAAAAAACAGGAGTATAGAAAATACCGAAAGTTGTAATCACATTTAGAATATAACGAACATCGCGATAAAAAACCATCGCGCAGGATAAAAACATGCTTATTGCCAATCCTAAAATAATCAGCAGCGCAATCAGTACCGGAACCCAAAGCAAGTTGAACGTCCAATCAATGGCTCCTATACAAGCCATAACAATAAAAAGCGTCCCCGCTCCGATAGCACTATCAAAAAAATTAGAGCAAAAACACGACATAGGAAATACTTCGCGGGGAAAGTAGATTTTAGTTATCAAGCCCACATTCCCCACCAGCGAATTAGACGCACTAACCGTTGCTCCAATAAAAAAAGACCAAGCAACCGCTTTAACAGACATCGTTGCAAAATAACTTACATCGGTAAGCGACGCATTATTTCCCGACATCGTTGCCATTGCAATTTTAATAACAAAGCCGCTAAATACAACCATTATAGGAATAAAAACCGCCCAAAAATATCCCATGACAGCTTGTTTATATCGTACGCGAATATCTCGGAGAAACATTTCCCACAGCAGCTCGCGATACGCATAAACATCATAAATCATCTCTTTCCACATTTGAACAAGAGATTCCTTAGGTTCTTCTATATCGATATTATTTTCTTCACTCATAATAACACTTTTCTTTCATAATAACATCAGGCGTATTGGTAAGCATTATCGTTGTCTTCCAGTTGTAAATCTGCATTTTGACATGCAATTTCATACCGATTTTGCAATTTCAAAACAATACAGGCACACATAACCACATAATAACTAACTTCCAAGGCAAACAACGACACAAATTGTGCACCAATACAAAAACCTACCAATGAACATAAGATCATTTGTGCAGCAATATGAATAAACGGGTCTGGAACCGGAGTTCTAAAGTTACTCAATTTTATCATATACAAGCAGGTAAAACCAAAGATTCCCAACAAAGATAAAATACCGGGAATCCCCTGCTCGGCTGCGGTTTGCATCCACATGGAATGGGCTTCAATACTCATCGAGTGATGTGACCTTGTGTAGGGAAGCCAGTATCGCAATCCGATACCAAAAACCGGGTTATCCCGCATGGTAGCTAAACAATTTTTCCAACTGGTAACACGCCCTTCCGCTGATGCATCTCGCTCTTCTTTATCCGCAAAAGCCGTTGCAAAACGTGCCCGAACTGAGGGTCCAGCCATATATGACCCCGCAACAGCAGCCAAGACAAAAAATAGTATGTAAGAAGGCTTTTTAGGAATAAACCAAAATATTACCCCCGCGGAAATCAACAACGAAAGCATCGCCCC
>CAYZMZ010000174.1:0-7169 GCA_964479655.1 uncultured Planctomycetaceae bacterium | reverse complement strand
AGCTAAATCTTTGTTTTGCCGATCAAGGCGAAATGAAACGACTGGTTTATGAAAACAGAAACCGGAAAAACTCAAGTGGAAGCATTCATCTTATCAAAAAACAAACTTCTCGAAACAATAAACTCCCCGATGCAATATTTTAACTTAACAGTAGCTTGCCCCCAAACGCTTGTCTGGATACTGCGGTTAAGCAAAACGCCCGTAAATACCAATTATCGGTTATTCAGCGGAACGGGAAGTTGTAATTCGCAAAAACTCAAAGGAAATCAGCATAACAAATAGCACTCTTTCAGAAATAACCAACCATCTGAAAGAATACCAGTTACCTAATTTATTCAATTACTATATATTAATAGATAAATCAGAAAAAGTCAAGAAAATTATTCATCTTTTTTAAAATTTACCTATATTTTCTATTTTACTTTTCGGTTTGAAACAATTTTGCGGGTCGTAACAGCGGATAGCCTCCGATTATTGCCGAAATGAGCAGACAAAAACTGCTGAACCAGTCTCCCCATTGAGTATAAAAGGAATACCGCGCCGCCGTTGTTCCATCGGATTTTTGGGGATTTGAACGGTTACTGACTCCGTCGCGGTTAGTTTTGCGCACTTGGGCGTATAAAACTTGCTGTTTTACGCCGGAAGTTCGCCCTTGAACAATGTTTTTCTCTCCCTGTTGAATAATACGTCCGACAGAATTAACCTGTGCGGAAATTCCGCCGTTGGAAGCGATTAAATTATCGCGTCTGGTTTCAACCGCGCGAAAAACCGCCTGCCCCAGTCGCAGTTCGTTTTCAAAACCGCCGCGGAACCAGCCGTCGTTGGACAGATTAATTAACGCATCGATCGGCTGATTAACGTCGATAATTTGCTTACGAATAACCTGGGGAAGCGTATTTTCGTAACAAATACTTGGTAATAAAGCCCATGAAATGGAATCGGACGTATCCAAGTTTAATAAACTGCCGTTATTTTTTGTTTTTATGACAAATACTTGAGCGTTTTGCCCCGCCTGAGTTCCTGAACCGATGGGGGTTACTTGATTCAGCCAGGAAATTTTATCCGCAAACGGGATGTATTCTCCGAATAATACCCGATGCTGCTTGTCGTAAACGGAATTGATTTTCCCCGCCGGAGAAACGCAAACCGCTGAATTATATCGTAAGATATTTTTTCCCGACAGCACGCATCGGTCTATTCCGGTAATAAAATTCACATTGAAAAAACGAACTTGATCAGGAAGATACGCGTTCAAAGCAATAATACGCTTTTTTACGTCCTGAACATATTGTTCGGGCGTTCCCTGAAAATCAAGCTCCGGTTCGGGTTCCGGCGGTACGGTACCCAATTCCCAAATCGGATAGCGAAACATACATTCAGGCCAAATTACAACGTCGGTCGTTGGAATATCGGCTTTTTTTCTTAACGCTTCGTAAGTAAGCGGATTGTATTGCTGGAACGTTTTCTGAGCTAAATCGACATCCGCTTCTACCTGACACCAAACATCGCCCTGGATTAAAGCGATGTTTAATGCGGGGATTTCGCTCTTTGCCGTCGTTGCAGACGAGTTGGAATTGGTCGTTCGGACGAAATGTGGGGAATCCGAAACTGCGTTTTCCAAAACGTATAATCGCCATTGTCCCGCTAAAAAGACAACCGCAAAGCATAAAAGCGGAACGAACAGAAATAACGGATTGGCTCTTCTGTTCCAGGCATCGGCAATCAATCCCGCAAGCAAAATTACGATAAAACTAACGCCGTAGCAGCCGGTAAATTCGGCTATTTGAACCAAAGCCGGAACCCTGTAAAACAACAACGCCTGCTGATTGAGTAAAAAACCGGAAAGCAAATGTCCTTCAACCAATTCCAATCCAGTCCATGCAATCGGAGCTACCAGCCACAGGGGTAATTTTAGCTGTAATCCGCAACGACAGACCCAGCCCCAAACCGACCAGTATACTGCCAAATAAGCCGACAATACCAGCCAGCCGATACTGGTTGCCCAGTGCGGATAGGTAATATAATACGTCATCGACAGATTCCAAAGGAATCCAGCAAGCCAAAGCCCGCCCAAAACGGAGCGGGGTCTGCGGTCAGGCGAGCTGACGTACTGAATCAAAATTGCCCAGCCTGCCAGCGTAGCCGGAGCCAAATCAAACGGGGGAAATCCCAATCTGATTAGTATAACTGCCGGAAACAGCATCAGGAAAAGCGTTTTGTAATCCATGAATTATTAGCTGCGAGGTAAACGGAGCTGATTGGTTGCCAAAAATATGTTTTGCTGCTGTAATTTGACGGTAAATCCCAATTCTTTTCCCAAATACTCCAATTCGGATTGAAGCATACTTAAATCCCAATGAGTGGGAACTTCTACCTGACCAATTAAGACGAACTCGTCGTCGCCGCGTCGATCTCCGTAAAGGTCTACGATATTTATTTCCCGGTCGGATAAGTACGCGCTGAACTTTCGAACAATCGCCGGCTGATCTTTTCCAAACGCGGTAATTACAAAACGGTCAAAATCTTGAGGATTGGCTGACGGAAGGGAAACGTTCATTTCGCGCACGCTAACCTGAAAACCGTTGTGTTTACTGCGAATTTTATCTGCCAAAATAGGTGATTCTATTGCTTCGGGCAAACTTACAATCATAATAAGGGTAAAATACCCGCCCAGCACGGTTTGGGAACAGGAATCTATGTTTCCGGACAGTTCTTCTATTACAGAAGAAACGGCGGCGACAATACCGGGATGGTCGTCAGCCATAACGTTTAGGACGTAAGGATGGGCAAATTGATTGGTCATAACTAAAAAAATGGAAAAAATCGTATATTTCTTGAAAAAACGGGCTGAAATATCCAGCAACAAACCGTTTTCTTCGTCTATACTGTATAATGGGGGGGTGATATTCCTCATAATTCGCGAATCCAGTAGATTTAACACCCGTTTTGATTTAACGAATCAGATCATTTTATCGGTCTTAATCGTAATAATAAAAACGATTCAGTTAGGAAAAATCGAGGATTACGGTTTGTGTTTATATGGGAAAGTCAATATTATACAGACTCCGCGCGAGTTTTTCCGAATTACGTTTTTATGAATCAGTCGTTCCATTTCACAACAATATAAAAAAGTGTTTGGAAAACTTTTTATTGTGAAGTAAAAACATCTTTCAGAGAAAAACTCCTGCAATCAGAGTACAAGTACATTCCTATTATACAGGAAATTCCAAGAAGGAAAAGAGTAGTATTGGCAACAAAAGCGTAAAAAATCACGAAATCACAATTTCAGGAATAAAATTAAATGAAAAACATTATTGATTTAATTGCTCAATGCCTTGTTTTACCGTTAAAAAAGCATGGGGAAATAATTTGTTTGATTGGTTTATTTTGCGGTTTTTTGCAGGCGCAAGAGGTCGAATTTGTGCCTGGGGAAATCTCAAACGAATCAACTCAGGAGAGTAAATCAGCTCAAGAGAATCAGTTTGCCCCTGTAGTTGAAACAAAAACCGCGCCATCGGAATCAACACCTGAAAAGGTAAAACCGGTAGAATCTATCCAACAATTATGGAATGCCTTTGGCGTTTCCGATTCTCAATGGCAGCAAACGATAGATGGAACGGCTTGGGACGCAAGTCAAAACAACCTGGCTGCGATACTGTTGTATACGTCAAAGCGTTTTCCGCCGGAGTTTATCGAAAAATGGCTTTTACCGTCCTCCAAAGCTCAACAAATGCTGGAAGGGAAAGACGTTGAGCATGATTTGCAAGGGGTTGCCTTTAAAATTCGGGCGTTTAACCGTCTAAATCAAAGAGGAAATTTATATCACCTCAAAGGAACGGCAGAAGCTATTGAAAAGGTGAATTTAATTCAGGAACTTCAACAGCGGCTAAATATAAATGCGCTTTATTTTGTAGCAATTAAACTTGATTGCGGTTTACGAACCATTGTAATTACCGATACGATTCCGAAAGCCTGGAAGTTGGGCGATAAAATTGCGTACCCGGTTTCGACGGACGCCTATTTTGTAAAATACGGTACGCTTGACGAAAAGCTGGATTCGCCTCTGTCGTCCTATTTTGTCTCTCAAAGAATTGCGTGGCATCCCAACAACGCCTTGGGAAATTTAGGAATGGATTTTGGGTTGTTCGACGATTTGGATACTCGTCCGATTCCTGCAAATCGGAAAATTCCGTATCCGCAAGATTGCACGTTAAATTTCACCAACCGAAATTGCTTATATGGAATGCTTATTGCCGCCAAAAACTGCCTGGATACAGAGGGAGCTTTTAATTCGATTTGCAAACAGGCTATCGGCAGCTGCGAAGAAATCTGGAATATTCGTGATCCCCGCGGCAGTATGGTGGTTGAACGGCAATCCTATCCGGTTGAATCGCTGTTTAACGATCCAATTGCGCAACGTGGACAACTGTTCTGGCTTACCGGTCAAGCTAAAAGAATCGTCCCCGTTCCGATTGAAGATGATTTTATTCGATCCAAATACGGAATTGATAAATACTATAATATCTATTTGTTTACTAACGATTCCGATGACAATCCGTTAGTTATTTTGACGTTGGAATTACCGTCCGGGGTTAAAACGGGAGATGGTCCCGGCTATAGCTACGATTTATCGATGCCCTGTTTTTTCTTTAATACCTGGATGTATAAACATCAAGTCGATACAAAGGGGAAAACGCTTCAGCTGGCTCCGCTGCTTATTGCTCCAAAAGTTTTGGAGGTTAAGAACAATCAGATAAAAAAGCAATGGCAAGCATCGGACGGTATTTTTCTGATCGTGCTGCTAATTATTGCCTACTTTTTTATCCGCACGATTATCAATGCGCCCAAAAGCCTGCCGCGGGTAAAGGAATCATTTGATTTTATTCCGCCTGAAACATCGAAAAAGCCGTTTGATTTCAATTTCGATTCGCCTAAGTCAGACCAGAAGGAAACCCAGGGCAAATAATCCGTTCCGGGGACATGCGGTTCCGGGACAAGTCAGTTCGGGGATAAGCGGAAAATTCCGACTCCCCTCGCTTCAAAGGATACTTCTGTAGACGTGGTAATTATACGCTGATCACGTGCTTTTTTCTCGTCGACGCCGCTTTGATTTCGCCTCATAAGTAGTATAAATCCTTGATTTATCTACTCATGCAAAACGAAACGGCTGGTATATGAATCATATACCAGCCGAAAATTTTCAAGTGAGATCAGTATACTGTCGCCTTGGAGTACCAAATTTTACTATGACTGCTTGATTTTTTCTCTTGGCGTCGTTTTGATTTCGCCTGAACAGAATAAAACAACTTTTTGTTTTATTGATAGGGGCGAAATGAAACGACTTCGACTTGTTATGCAAACCGGAAAAAATCAATTGGAACCAGTATATTAGGCTAAAAAGCGCCAGTTAATATCTTCCTTCGCCCAAATCTGATCCAGAATCGAACTGGCGTCAAGCTGCTTTTCAGCCTTGGCACTGGATTCGGTGTCTTTCTCATCTGAGGACGTTGACTTTTTGAGAATAACTCCGCTGGTCATACGGTTATTTTCGCGAACGTAAGGCATCGTATCAATTTCACGCTGCGCTAATTCAATCGAAAACTCCGATACGAAATCGTCGGTAACCACGGTTTCCTCTTCTTCCATAACAGATTCAACCGCAAAGGCCATCGCAGGCAAAGCGGACGCGGAAGCAACCGGAGCCGCCGGAGTTTCATCCGTACAATTGCACGAAACAATTGTATAGTCGATTCGGTATTGCGCCCAATTTTCCCCCGCGTTTAGAATCGTCGTGAGACTCTTACCGCCGTTGTTGGTACGCATCATTTCCTTGTCCTGATCGCAAATCTTCTCGTCGCCATTGAAATCAATCAAATATTGATCGTCCGTATTGGTATAGCCTGTATACAAGTTGTAATCCCAATCCAGAGGATTGCTTTCGTTGCCGACGTAGCCGTTATCGTCCAAGTCAAATGGAACCGGTTTAACATCGGTATATTCAACGCCGTCGACAATAGCAACCGGTTTCCAGTCTTCCTGAGCCGTTCCAACGGGGACGCCGACTTTAGTATCTGAAGAACCGTTATTCTCCTGCGAACGCGGAATCAGTCGCAGCTGCAAAATCAGCGAATCCGCACCGGCTGGATCAAAGTTGCTCTCAACGGTAATTACCCAGTTGCCGTTGTTATCCTGATGTATATCCAAGCCGTCCAAATTATTATTGGAATGGACAAGATCGAGTTGATATTGATCATGAATTGAAATCGGAAGCGTAATCACCAAACCGTCATACAAGGCGTCTGAGTTCGCCCACACTTCCAAATAAACCGGTGTCCATTCATCAATAACCTGATTTTGGAGATTACTGCCGGCTGAAGGCCGCGTTCCGGTATCAGACGGGTTTTCCACGGTAAAGGTTTCCAGAATCAATTCAGCAGGCGCACAAACCACCTTGGATGAAACGTCGGAATCGGTGTAATGAGTTCCATCGCCCAGGGCAACCAATTCAAACTGGTAATCCTGACCGGAAGTTAAACCGGTTACCGTGATCGAGTATACACCAGAAGTGAAATTTACGTCTTCCATGTCGATAGAGGTGTAAGTAGTCGAACCGACCTGTTTATATCGTAACGTATAACCAGTTGAGTTATCAACCGCGTTCCAGCTCAAATCGATACCATTGGGCGTGGAGACGGCTTGCAGACTGGCGGTAAGTTTGATACTGTCGGTAGTTGCCGAGCAGGTATCGGACGAATCGCTGTAATCTTCGCTGCTTGAAACGGCGGTTACAGTAAAGTTATATTCATAACCCGGCTGAAGTCCTGTAAAGGTATAGGAATTACCGGAAATCTGAACGGAATCAGGAACTGTTGCGCCGTTGGCATTTGTACAAACAATTGTATAATGGTCAACGTTGCTCAAGGCATCCCATTGAACGGTAATAGCTTGGCCGTCGGCACTGGCCGTTGCGTTCAAATTGCCTAAAGAAACAACCGCGTTGGTTTTCGCTGTTGCGGTATCGATTTGGGAATCTACGTATCCGCTTGCGGACGCAACGATAGTAAATGTATACTGTGTATTAGCGTTCAAGCCCGTTACAATTGTTGAACAGGTCCCGTTTAAAGTGCTGATCGAACCGCTAAAGCGGCTCCAAATGTCGGCGCCCGATT
>CAYZMZ010000173.1:1902-7175 GCA_964479655.1 uncultured Planctomycetaceae bacterium | reverse complement strand
TTCTTATATTCTACCATATTCGTAGAATTTAACAAGACCAATTTAATACAATTTGATAATTTTGTCTGTTAGACGTCCCCAATCGCATAGCGGTTGAACTACGCCGGTGCCGGAAAAATGGTTGTCGTTGTTCTAGGATATTTTTACTGGAAGGCACGAAGACGGAAAGTTCACGAAGAAGAATTATACTATGACTACTTGATTTTTCCTATCAATGCCGTTGGATAAAAGCGTCCATGGAATCTAAACCGATGTACTTTTTGATGGGAAAACGTTGCGGTTTGAGCGAAATAACCGCAACGTTATATAAACAAATCTGTAGTACTGAACTAACCTACTTATTAAAATAGTCGGTCAGCTGGTCTATCGGCACGTCTTTTTGTTGACCGTCTGATAAATTTTTAACCTGAACGATACCGGCATCGAACTCCTGGCTGCCGGCGATAATCGCGTAGCGGAATCCCTTTCTGTCGGCGTACTGCATTTGATTTTTGAGTTTTTTGGGTTCGGGATACAGTTCGACTTTTAATCCCGCACGCCGTAAATCGGAGGAGATTTTTAAGTAATCTTTCAGACGATTGGCGTCAAAAAAGAGTACGAGTATATCAGCCGGCGTTTTTACCTTGGGGAGCTTGCCTAATTCTTCCATACCAGCCAGAAGCCGATCTAAACCCAACGACGCCCCGATACCCGGCAGTTGCTGTTTGGTAAACAGTTCCGCCAAATTATCGTATCGCCCGCCTGAACAAACCGACCCGATTGCGGGCAGTTCCGAGAGGAACGTTTCAAAAATAATTCCGGTATAATAATCCAGACCGCGGGCAATTGACAAGTCAATTTTAAGAGCACTGGAAGAGATTCCAGCCGACTTTACGCCGTCGAGAACGTCCCAAAGACGGTTGATTCCAAGCTGACCTAATTCGCTTGCTCCCGCTAGAGTGGATAAATGTCCAAGAATTTCTTCGTTCGTTCCGCTTAAAGACGCCATCGCTAAAAGCTGATTGGATTGAATATCGGTTGCTCCGGCGACCTGCTTGAGTTCTTCAGCCGTCTTTTGCGCTCCGATTTTGGGGAGTTTATCTATCGCCCGCAATACCGCAACGGATTTATCGCGCAATCCCATTAAATCCAAAACGCCGTTGAGCACCTGACGATTGTTTACATGGATGGTAAACTGGTCTTTAAATCCGAGTTTGCAAAACAGCTCGTAGATTACCAGCGTCGTTTCTATGTCAGACGCTACAGACGTCGTTCCGATTGTATCGAAATCGCACTGAATAAATTCCCGATAACGTCCGTGCTGCGTATTTTCACCCCGCCAAACCGGAGCGATATGATAGCGTTTAAACGGTGTCCCCAGCTCGTTGATATGCTGGGCAGAATACCGAGCCAGAGGAATGGTTAGATCGAATCTCATTCCAACATCTCGTCCTCCGGCGTCTTTAAACTTGTACATTTGTTTATCTGTTTCGTCGGAACCTTTACCCTGTAAGATTTCCAGATATTCCAAAGCGGGAGTATCGATAGGAGAGAATCCAAACGATTCGTAAACTTCAGCCGCCTGATTGATTATTTGACGGCGGGGAATCATGGTTTCGGGCAGATAATCCCGAAATCCTTTCAGGGTTTGCGGAGTAATCATGGTTTGTTCTTTCTGAGTAAAAGTTTATTTTGAAGGTTGGGGCGAACGAATATCCGTTCCCTCTTTGGGACCGAGTACCGCAAGAGCGTATTCGTATACCTGTTCGGAATCGTCAAACAGATGGTCGTAGACCCAGTTGTCTTCGTATTCGCACCGATCTGTAGAATAAATTCGGCAGACAGCAGGGCGATGTTCATAGTTTTTGCAGTAATTATCATCGCCGAGATTTTTGCATTTGGTTGTTACCAGCAAATACCAGCTTTTATCTTCGACGAATACGGCTGCATGTTCATGAAGAAGGTACCATCGCATATTTTCGAAATCTTCCCAGTCCGTCGGGGTATCGATTGCCATAGCAAAATAACGACAACATTTTCCGGTACAATATTGACATAGATTGCTTCCCTTGGGGAGAGAATCCCGGTCTGGTTTAAGCTGCGGAATGTTGGACGATGTATATGATTGCGCCATTGTTTTAGTTGAGGATTCGGAACGGAAGGATACCCGATTCTACCTGCTTTTTTCGATAAATTCAGTAGAATTTAGCCGTTTTAAATTCGCCTTAATCGATAAAACGAGGGCAAAATCCAACGGCGTCGAGGGAAAAATCAGGTAATCAAGCGACTCTTTTCGTTCTCATTGATTGCGAAAAACGTAAAACTCCTACTGGTTAGTATACTCTTTCCGTAAACCTTGTCAAGAAGCGATTCAGACTTCTCCCTTGATTTTTCAGGATTGCGATTCTAATTTAGAAAACAGATTGCGTAAATTGATAGGTTGCATAAAATAGTCAATATAAAACGGATGGTATTTTGTCTGAACGTTATATCTTACGCGCACGAAATGCGAATCTGAACTTGGTAATCGGATTCGGCGTAATGTTCTGTGACTGCGCGATTTTTATATCGACGTTTTGATTTTGCCTCGGCTAATAGAACAAATCTGTGGATTTATCAATTTGAAATATACTGGTTTCACTTGACTTTTTCCGGTTTGCATAACAAACCGATGTCAAGAGAAAAATTCAAGTAGTCATGGTATAAATTGCAATTTATTGGACAAGCGTGGTATATTTGAATCGTATAATCAGAAGAGGAATTTTTATGGAACTTGAAAAGATTAAAAAGACGGTTGTTACGATTGTCGTTGCTGAGTTCGTTCTGATGCTTCTAACGCTGCTTATACTGGACGATGGACGGATAGCCAGGATATTCTTACCTGCTTTTGTTGCCCATATTATTGCAATTTTGTTTATTGTAAAGCGTTCAAAAGGGATGATTTCTCCCCTTGACTTTTACGTAATTAAATACGGACTATTCGTTTTATTGCTGATTTCAAGTGTCGCAGCACGATTTTTGATAACGTGCTAATTATTAAATTATATTTCTGTTATTATTGTAACGATTTCTTCTGGGTTCAGTTATTCTTATGTCTAATTTGGTAAAGTTTGAATGAATCTGGCTGAATATGTCGATAATATTCCGTTCTTCGTTCATTTTTGGAATCTTTTTGTAATTTCGTATAAATTTTCTCAAAATATTTTATCTTTTTTAAAAAAATTTATTGACTTTTTGCATTTACGGTGTATAATAACTTGCAATTAGGGTGTTACACGGGTCACTCTACAGGTAATTATGCAAATAATAAAATGTAGGACAAAAGATCATGACGTGCATGAATTTGATTAATTTGTGGAAATTTCTGCGTAGACGCTTTGCGTTTTTGCTCGGTCTTGTTTTTTTAGGGATTACTTCTGCGTATGCAGAAACGTATACTCTTAGTACTGGAGATACTAAAACTGACGGTGACTTCGGCAGTTACTCGCAAGTCATTCTGGATGGAGGAACTCTTGAGGGTACCGGTACGGTTCGAACGGGATATACGCTGTACGCCAATCCCAATACAATTAGTACAATTAACACAGCAAGCGATTTAAAGTTTAATAATATATTATCCGGTTCCGGAAATCTTACCGTCAGCGGACGAAATGCGTTCTGGTTGCTTGGGGATATGTCAGATTATTCGGGTACCATTGGTATATCGTCAGGAACATACGGTGTTTATTTGGCACGTGCTTCTTCATGGGGTGGAACGGATGGCTCGTGTTTAGGATCCGCAAAGGCAGTCTTTAACATAGCGAGTGGTAGTAGGCTGGCCGCACTCTACTTCTCAGAAAATACCACCTTTTCAATAGGAGCTTTGAACGGTGCAGGGCAATTGTCTACCGAATATGGTAAGAATAATCCCACAGCTACTTTCACATTGGGAAATACGCTGGGAATTGATGGCTCATTTTCTGGAGAGATAAAGGATACATATACAGCAGCCAAACCGGCTTTTGTTGCGATCGAAAAAGTCGGTGCGAATACGCAAACGTTTTCCGGCACGATGAATTATACCGGTGCGACAACGGTAACGGGGGGAACGCTCAAGTTTTCCGGCAGCGGATTCACAACCAGCGGTTTTTCTGTGGCAAAAGACGCGAATCTTGAATTTGGATACAGTGACGAGCAAACGAATACAAAGGCAATTTCGGGAGAAGGAAATGTTATCGTATCGGGTACGGGGGCTTTAACACTTACTAACACGAATACCTACCAGGGTACCACGGCTATTACCAACGGAACGCTTGATTTGGGTATTGTGAATGCTATCGCAACCTCTTCTGCGGTAACCGTTAACGGCAATTTGACCTTTGGAAACTATAATCAAACGCTCAAAAATATATCAGGTTCCGGTTCTATTACCGGTACCGCTGATATGGAACTAAATGTTACCAACGAAACAACAAAATATACCGGTACGCTGAAGGCGGGAAATATTCACAAAACCGGGACTGGAACGTTACAGATTGATTCTACTGGAGAGGGAGTAACGGTTACCGGCAACTGGAGTGTTGATTCAGGACGTATGGATTTGAAAGGCTATCTAATCGGAAGTTTAGAAGTAAATGATACGTCATTCTTTTCACCCGGAAACAGTATTGGAACCGCAACGGTTGGTGCTGCGGAATTTAAGGACAGCAGCATATTATTAATCGAAGTAGATGGAACAGAATGCGATATATTAAACGTTGATTCAATTGCATTTGGTACCGATACACGTATTCAAATATTGGACTTGGGCAGCGGGGTATCCACAGGGCAAGAATATGAATTTCTTATCAGTCAGAGTACTTTGCCGGAGGTGGATTGGACGTCTATATTGATCAACAGTCCCGGCTGGATGTTGTATTCCAACGGTAATGGCGTTTTTGCTGCTCCAATGACTACTCCCGTTCCCGAACCCGCAACATGGGTGTTGCTGGTATTAAGTTCGGTTAGTTTGTTTTTGATTATCCGACGAAAGCGATAAATTGAAATCATTTTTTCCTGACTTGCGAGGTTAGAAAAATAATATTGAGGGGCAGAAAATCTTTCCCCTGTTCTGCCCTCGCTTTTGCTTGCGAATGAAGCGAAATTTCCTTGATTATATTCGAAAATATATACTATGACTACTTGATTTATCCTATCGACGTCGTTTTGATTTCGCCGCCGTATGAATAATACTTTCCCGTTTTACCGATTCATGCGAAATGAAACGTCTGTTTTACGATAATATAAGCGGGAAAATTTCAAATGGAACCAGTATT
>CAYZMZ010000173.1:0-1892 GCA_964479655.1 uncultured Planctomycetaceae bacterium | reverse complement strand
CAATCAAAATTTTGCGACTGATTGATTTCAATCAGATTTTGTAATATCGTTTCCATTAGATGCGCTGAAACGATTTTTTTCTTGATTCTCTTGCAATCTGTTTTATTTTATGTTACAACGAAGTAAATGGAATCCGCTTTAAGCACGATGTTGTGCTTTTCCTGCCATCTATTTTCCTGCCACAACAAACAATAACACTAAAATGAAAAGACGTGAATTTATTAAGCAGGTCTCTGCGGTCGGTTTGGTTAGTCCTTTAATAATCCCCTCAACCGCTTTGGGAGATGAACGTAAAGCTCCGGCCAGCGAGCGGGTAACGGTAGCAGCTATTGGGTACGGTTCCCGCGGAGGTTCGGTTTTTCGCGATCATGTGCGCTGTTCTAACGCGCAGGTCGTTGCGGTTTGCGACTGCTTCAAAAGCCGACGAGAGCGGGGCGCAAAGGCCTGCGACGGCAAAGCGGTTTTCGATTTCCGCGATATACTGGCTGATTCGTCTATCGACGCCGTGATTGTGGCTACGCCCGATCATTGGCACGTTCCGATAGCTATCGCCGCAGCGCAAGCCAAGAAATCCTGCTATGTAGAAAAGCCTTTAGGACTGACTTTGGAACAGGATTTATTATGCGAAAAAGTTTTTGCGGAAAACGGTGTTAAATTCCAATACGGAACGCAGCAACGTTCTCAAACCAACTGTCTGATCGGGTGCGAAATGGTCAGACGAGGACGAATCGGCAAGGTTAAATCCGTTAAAATTTCAGCTCCCAACGGAGGAACGGGCGGAAATCCGACTCCGTGTCCTATTCCCGAAGATTTAGGTGAACAAGGATACCAGCGTTGGATCGGTCCAGCTGCCATGACGCCTTACTGTGCCGACCGATGCCGTCCGCATGGCACGTACTGGATAAACGACTACTCAATCGGCTATTTAGGCGGTTGGGGAGCGCACCCGTTGGATTTACTTATTTGGGGACTGGGAGCACCTACTGATCAAATTATTACCGTTGAAGGAACGGGAAAAATCGGTTCTCCGCTTTATAATACCGTTTACGATTGGGAAATGAATATTACTGTCGGCGATATTGATATGACTTTTACGCATGGCGGCGGCGATTCGACCAAATTTATCGGCGAGGACGGAGAATGGATAAATGTTTATCGTGCCGGTCTCGGAGCCAGCAAGCCGTCGTTGATCGAAAATCCTGAATTATCCAAAGATCCGATTTTGATTTCCAGCAGCAATCACGCGCAGAATTTTATCGACGCGATTCGTTTTGATAGAACTCCGGTCTCTTGCCTGAAAGACGCTTTGGCAAGCGATTTAATTTCGCATTTATGCGATATTGCTGTACGAACAAACAGTAAAGTTAGTTGGGATTGCGCGAAAAAGTCGTTAGTTAATCCGACCGAGCCGCAAGCCGCGTTATTATCCCGTCCCTCGCGAGGCGACTGGGCAAGGTAAACTTGTTCTGCTTGAAATTATCTGGCTTATTTTACCACAAAACAGCCGTTTTATTTCGCCTTAATCCGAAAATGGGAGTATTTATTCCTACGGTGGCGAAATCAAAACGGCGTCGATGGGAAAAATCAAGTAGTTATATTATAATTAGCTGATATTTATCGAGTGCAACTGCTGCTTAGCCTCTTCCATTTCTTCTTCCGACATGGAACCTTGTACTGTAAATTGACAATCGATGCTTTGTCCGCTATCCGGTTCTCGAGCCGTAACGCTAAGCAATCCGGTTTTGTTATCCAGCTCGAAAGTAACTTCAATGGGGTCTCCCGCATGCATTCCCTCTGGGATCATCAGTGAATTTTCGCCGATTAATGAACCGCATGTCAATTCGAGTGTTTTACGATTCTTGGGTTCATCTGGCTTATTGGGATCTTCAAGT
>CAYZMZ010000172.1:0-7185 GCA_964479655.1 uncultured Planctomycetaceae bacterium | reverse complement strand
GCCCATTGCAGCAGTCAAACTGCCTAACAAGACGTTTCGGCGAGAAATTGAACTTTGTTTCATGATATTATTTTGACCTAAAATAAATAAACTTTTATACAGGGGACGCAACATCGTATCCCGACATTTCCGTTATTATACGACTTTCTCGGAAAAAATGTAACCCCCCGCGCGGTCAATAAATAAAAAAAGGTGAATAAAATTCTTTATTCACCTTTAAAGTTTGCTGTATACTGGTTCCATTTGAAATTTTCCGCAGCTTGTATTATCATAAAACAGCCGTTTCATTTCGTCTTAATTCGTAAAACCGGGAATTTTTATTCCAATGGTATCGAAATCAAAACGGCGTCGATAGAAAAAATCAAGTGGTCTTAGTATAAAACTAGCCGCGTTTGCTTCCAAACGGAATTACGTTAGTTTCCAAATGGAGCCGCGAATTTAATCTTTTCCGCGATACGAATAACATCGTTCCCTTGCCGATAGCCGGTAACGTAAGAAATACACTTAATAACGTTTTCGTAACGCAATCTGAAATCACAGTTTAATTCAACTTCCTGCTCTCGTGCAACTTCAGGATTGGGGATTCCGCCCTTGGGAGCTACTTGAGAAAGTACAAACTTTCGTAACTCTTTTAATCCGGCTTCTCCGCTTCCCAGTACACGAGCACCGCAGGAAACTTCGCTTAACCGTCCGTCAGGTGAAGACTTTAAGCGAATTGCAATCGGCGGCAACGGAGGCGTGTCGTCATTTTTCTGCGTTTGCTCCATGGGAGCCATCGGCATTTTTACACTAAAATCTCCCTCAGGGGTTACGATTTTAAACGACATGATGAAGAAGATTAACAACTGAAACACGATGTCAATCATCGGAGTCATATCGATATTGGGCTTTTCGCCCGATTTAGCTGGTTTTGCCATAATAAGCTCCTTATTTTGCTACTTCCTTTGCACGCAACACGAAGTTTTCAAAACCTTCCTGCTGCGCTACGCCAACTACCTGCTGAACCCGCCCGGTTTTCGCTTTTCTATCGCCACGAATAATTACATTGGACTTCTTCGGATTTTTTCCGACAGACAGCTGCGCATTTTTTTCGTTTTGAAGCATACTTTTCAGGTCTTTTAGGTCTGAATCACGGGCAATATTAGCCGCAAAGATAACATCACCGTTTTCCATAACCTGAAGTGTTATGGGGGATTCAGGCGGTAAGTCGGGAGCCTTCGCCAGTTCGCTGGACGGCAGACTAATCGCCTGGTTTTGGTCTGCTTCGGAGAAGTTTACCAAAACCATAAAAAAGGCAATTAGCTGGAACGTCATATCGATCATAGGCGTCATATCGGCAGCAACAGTTTCCTGGGGTCTTTGTTTTGCCATGGTATTATATTGAGTTACTAAATTTGATTGAATGACTATTTACCGCCGCGAAGCAGCTGATCCATAGACTGTTCGCCTTTAACAGCAATATCAAAAATAATTTTATTGATGTTGTTTTTCATCAAGGCGAAAAATATCAACGCCGGAATTGAGAAAATCAACCCCGTCATGGTCGTAATCAAAGCCATTGAAATACCGTTTGCCAACTCAGACGCCTTGGGGCTGCCTGTCGCTTTAGCAATTACGGAGAAGGACGCGACCATACCATCGACCGTCCCCAGCAGCCCGATCATCGGGGAAACCGTTGCAATCAAGCCGACATACGATAGCTGATGGTCTAATTTCATTGATTCAGACGTAATTACGTCTTCCATCGCTTTTTGAGCGGCTTCACGACCTTGCTGAAGGCGAGGCATGCCTGCGGCAAGCACTTGAGCCATGAACGAATCGTCGTTCGATACCAAATCGTAAGCCTCCGAAAAATGCTTTTCGGCAATTTCATCTTCAAATCCTTGGACAATTTCGTCCGGCATTAATACCGATCGACGCATTGAGAGAGAAAACTTGAAAATAAAAGCAACCAGCAAGAACGAAATCGCTCCAAATGCCAGAACGTACTTCCAGCCCAACGCTCGCAAAAACCAAATCAAAAAGTTTTCTGACTTGGGTGCCGGAGCACTGTCGCCAGAATCTGCGTCATCAGCGGCTACTGCAACCGAAGACGAACAGGTTACCGCAGTAAATGATCCTGCGTAAATTGCTAAAAGCATGACGGATAGCAACATTGCACATAATGATCCGCTTCCAAATTTACCCATTGTGATAACTCCTCCGAAGTTAGCAAAAACTGTGATTAGGTGTTTTCTGATTTTCAGAAAAAAATGAATCCGCAAATTTTTATGAATTTATACGTGCTGGAAACTGCTTTCCTCCGTACCAACATAAATCTTCACGAACAAATGTTGTTAAATGATTCCTACTACATATAACGTGTAAACTTTTGTTATTTTAGAATTTTTCTTCGATTTCCCCAAAATAGATTGAAAAAAATCTCCTGAAAACAACTTTAAGTTAGTATAATCTAAATATTTACTTTTTGCAAAGGGTAGGATTGAAAAAATCTCATAAAATTTTCGTTTTTTTGAAAAATTTTTCGACTTTTTCTGAAAACACCCCCCTCCGTTGCCAAAATTATACGGAATCCTTGCGTTTTCTATTGGCAAAATATCGCTTCACAATAGAAAACTTTCAAAATATCTCCTTTTATTATCATATAGTACAATCGCCCGTTTGCACGGTACAATCAAGGACAGTGTCCATATCTGTTTATCAATATATAAGATATCAATTAATATAATACAACGGAATAAATCTCCATGATTTTTCGACCGCCGATAACCGACCAAACGCATTATTTACAAACAGACGCAAAACGCCTGTAGACGATTATCGCACTTATCGATTGCCACGGTAAGATGTTGTCGATAAACGGTAAATTTATCGATAATCTGTCGGGGGTTCTTCCGAAATGAAAGACCGCCAGCCGTCTAAATGCTCTTTCGATAAACTATTTTCTCGGGCGAACTCGGTTTCAACCTGCTTTCCACTGACCGAAACCCGTACTTGCAATCGTCCGCTGGGATCGTAATTGAACAATACTTCAATCGGAGTACCCGGCGGTAAATTGGGCGGAAGCCCGGTAACCGAGCACTGACCAATATAGGTGCAGTCGTCTGGCGACTGACTTTCGCCTTCAACCACCTGAACCATAACTGATTTTTGGTTGAGCTTGGAAGTCTTGAATATTCGCCGAGCCATAATCGGCAACTGCGTATTTCGCGGGACGATTACCCCGTTGCGTTTTCTGCCGGTATTGGGATCTCGACCGATAACCCCTAAACTATGTGAGTTGACGTTGCGAATTTTAAACGAACCGGGATTTCCCTGCGCTTGGTCCAGCAACAATCCCGCGTGCAACGCCGCCCCTTGAGCTACCGCTTCGTCTGCGGCAACTCCCGCATCGGGAATTTTACCGGAAATTTGCTGTAACATGTTACGAATCATGGGCATACGAGAAGAACCGCCGACTAAAAGTACGCGGTCTATATCGTCCCATTCCAATCCGGCAACCCGCATTGTTTGCTCTGCGGTAAACCGAGTTCGGTCAACCAGGTCCAAAGTCGCCTGCTCAAATTGCTCCCGGGTAACCTCAACTCGGCTGAGTTTTCCCTTGTAATCGCAATTGATAGTACATTTTTGTCTACTGGTTAGAGTTCGTTTTGCGTCTTCGCATTCGCGCCATAAACGCCCGCGAGCGACTTCGTCTTCACGCGGATCGATAAAATGTTCCCGAATAAAGCCGTCTACCGCTAAATCCAATAGCCGCTGATCCCAGTCGTATCCGCCCAGTTGCACGTCGCCGTCTGTAGATAAGGCGATAAACTCATTTCCCTCAATTCTCATTATAGTAACATCGAACGTACCGCCGCCGAGGTCGTAAACCATAACATTTCGAGGTTTATCGTATCCCTGTCCTAAAAACCCCTGTTGATAGCCGTAAGCTACCGCTGCCGCCGTCGGTTCGTTGATAATATCCATAACCTCCAGCCCCGCCATATAGCCGGCGTCTTGGGTCGCTTTTCGACGTACTTCATCAAAATAAGCGGGTACCGTAATTACAACTTTGCTAAAATACCCAATTTGAGGGATGGTATCTCGTCTGAGTTTGTTTAATACCAACGCTTCGATAACTTCAGGAGGGTATTGCTTATTAATAAGGACTTTATGAAAGACTTTGTGTCCGATATCTCGTTTGGCGCATTCAGCAACGGCCATCGGCTCAATTGCCATCGCCTTGAGGGCTTCTTTTCCGACAATCGCTTCGTTACCTTCAAACAACGCGACTGACGGCGTAGTTAAGTCTCCCTCAGCGTTTACCAAAGTTATCGGTCGTCCCATGCTATCCAATTTAGAAATAACCGAATAGGTAGTTCCCAAATCTATGCCGACCGCCGGTATGTTTTCCGTACTCATTTGTAATTACTAAAAAAAATAAAACCTATTTTTGAAAAAGAACAGAAAATTTGCTGTTTTGTTCTTTTTTCTCCTATTTTTATACTATACTCCGATTACAGAGTTTTTCGCTTGACGACATTGCAACCTCATGGATGTTTCCGCTTCGCGACAATAAAAATGCCCCCCGTCTCGGTTTTACGGGGTTTGTTGCGAAATAAAACAGCAATTTCAGAAGTTATTATTTGAGTTTTCTCAAGCGAAAACACTATATCGTTTCCTATATGATACAACAAAATCACAGTTTTACAAGTTTTTCCTTTAAAATTTTTCAGAAAAATCGAAAAAATTTTGATAAATGGCTAGAAAAAAATGAATGTTTCGGTTACAATAGGGGAAAACAAGTAAAAGTATGCGAAAGTTTTCTCGAAAAGGAGAGACCATACTTTTTCCCTTCCCACTATTTTCTTTAAGGAGAATAATCCAATGACAAATCGTCGTGATTTTTTAAAGACGGTCGCCGTTTCCGCTGCCGCTGTAAGTACGTTATCTCTAAGTCGGTCTGCGCACGCTGCCGGTTCAGATATTATTAAAGTAGGTTTGGTAGGTTGCGGAGGTCGAGGTAGAGGAGCCGCGGGAAACGCGTTAGAGGCGGATTCCAACTGCGTTATTTCCGCCTTCGGAGATCTGTTTGACGAAAACGTTAGAGGAACTTACGCCAGCTTCAAGGGTAACTACAAAGATCGTATCACCGCGACTGAAGATACCTGCTTTTCTGGTTTTGACAACTACAAGGGCGTAATCGAAAACTGCGATTTGGTACTTTTTGCAACCACGCCGCATTATCGTCCCATTCATTTGGCGGCGGCAGTCGAAGCGGGCAAGCATGTATTTATTGAAAAGCCCAATGGCGTAGACGCCTTCGGGATTCGCAGCTGCTTGGAAAGTGCAAAGAAAGCCAAGGAAAAAGGCTTGACTTTGGTTTCTGGTCTGTGCTGGCGTTATCATACCGGCGTCGTGGCTACCATGCAGCGAATTTTGGACGGTGCCATCGGAGATATTCGTGAAGTTCAGGAAACGTACCTGACCAGTCGCCTCTGGACCCGTCCGCGTAAAGAAGGTGATACAGAAATGATGTTCCAAAACCGAAACTGGTATAATTTCGCCTGGTTGTCTGGCGATTATAACCTGGAACAGCACGTTCACTCCTTGGATAAAACCAACTGGGCTTTGGGCGTTCCTGAAGCCGCTTGGGGCTGCGGTGCCCGTATGGTCAGAACCGCGCAACCCGCTTACGGCGACATTTACGATATGATGGGAGTTACGTTTGAATATCCAAACGGCGTAAAAATGCACTCCTTCTCTCGTCAGATTGACGGTTGCTATAACGAAACGCAAGACCGATTCCTGGGAACCAAGGGCTATGCCAGCGCTTTGGAACATAAAATCACCGATCTAAAGGGAGAAGTAACCTGGAAGGCGTCTCGTGAAGAAAAGAATTGCAATATGTACGTTGCTGAACATGTCGCGTTGTTTGATTCCATTCGTAACGGAAAAGCCAAAAATGACGGCGAATATTCTACCTTAAGTACTTTGATGGGTATTTTAGGTCGTGAAGCCTGCTATACGGGTCAGAAAATTACGTGGGATCAGATTCTCAACAGTCAGAAAAACATGTCCCCCGAAAAGTATACTTGGGACGCTGTACCGCCGTGTATCCCGCTGGACGGCGGCAAGTACAAGGTTTGTATGCCCGGTCAAGAGAGTTTTAACTAATATTCAGATTTAGATGGTTCAACAAACCGATTTATCCATACCGGGGCAAAATAGCGTTGGCGTACGGGCATGGCGGTCTGTGAAGTACTATTTTAGTACTTCTAACGCCTTGCTGGCTCCGCCGACGCGGATTATTGTCGATACAGATAAATCGGTGTTGGAAAATCACCTGTACTGGTTTCCGGTTTCGTTGGTTGGACCGACGCATACCGGAAAAAGTACGTGGATTTCCGGCGTTTATTGGACGTGGGTCAAAAATCACACTCGGCAAAAATCGTTGCTGGTTTCTGCCTTGGATTTTCATCGAGAGTTTAGAAACGCTTTGCTGACAAAAACAATGGCGGAATTTGACGACCGATTTCGTTCGCTCCGATTTCTGGCTATTTCTGATATTCAGCATTTACTTCAATATCCAGAATCTCAACAGGAATTAGTTCATTTAATTGATATTCTTTCGGAAAAACAGGCTCCTATTCTGTTTTCTATCAACGAAGACGAAGAAGCAGACGGCTGGAATCCGAAATTAATCAAGCGTCTGCAAAGCGGGTTGCTTGTTAAAACGCAGCCGCCGGACGAGCAGCTCCGAAGGGCGATTACTGTTGAATTGCTGGAAAACCTCCATTTTCCCGAGGAAGATATTCCCTTTATTGCTGATTGGGTCGTTGCCAAGGAGCATTTGTCTGTTACAGAAATTAAAGGAGAATTAGCGCGTCTGGATTTGGGGTATCGGCAAACGTTTGCCGAACCGGAAATTCTGCGAGATGGATTTACCGTAAGTTTACTCAATCAATGGTCTGAGCAATCTGACCGGGAATCGGCGCCGTTAAAGATTCACGATATTGCCAAAGTTACGGTTAAAGAGTTTGGAATTACTCTGGCGGATTTACGAAGTACATCGCGTAGAAAGACGAATGTTCTTACCCGAGCGGCGGTCGTCTATCTGGGACGAAAACTGGGGAATTTTACGCTCGAACAAATCGCCGATTATTTGGGCGGCCGAGATCATACTACTATTTCTCATGCGGT
>CAYZMZ010000171.1:0-7223 GCA_964479655.1 uncultured Planctomycetaceae bacterium | reverse complement strand
ATTGAGGGAAAATGAAACGGCTGTTTAATGGTAATATAATCCGGAAAATTTCAAGTGGAATCAGTATAATGAACCAATATTGAGGAGTTGTCGCACTGAAATGCGAGAAATTTTAAAGTCGGAAAAGAAATCGTAGTCCATGCTTGAACAGGCATTTAAGGGAATTGGCTATGAAATCAAATAATCATATTGTAATTTTCAAAACGGAAGACGGTAAAATCGCTGTTGACGCCCGGTTTTCGGAAGATACGGTTTGGCTGACCCTGGATCAGATGGCTGACCTTTTCGAACGGGATAAATCTACCGTATCGCGACACGTGAAAAATATTTTTGAAGAAGGCGAGCTAAATCGTAATTCAGTTGTTGCAAATTATGCAACAACTGCTTCAGACGGAAAAAACTATCAGGTAGATTTTTACAATCTCGACGTGATTATTTCCGTTGGTTATCGGGTGAAATCGCAGCGGGGTACGCAATTCCGTATTTGGGCGACCAAGCGTCTGAACGAGTATATCCGTAAAGGTTTTTACTATGACTATTTGATTTTCCTGTCGACGCCGTTTTGATTTCGCCGCCGTAGGAATCAAATAACCCCGTTTTTTACCGATTAAGGCGAAATGAAACGGCTGTTTTATGGTAATATAGACCGGGAAATTTCAAGTGGAGTCAGTATGTGATGGACGACGAACGGCTCAAGCAGGGCGGCGGGCGTTATTTTCGCGAACTGCTCCAGCGGGTTCGAGATATTCGTTCCAGCGAACGCAATTTATATCAGCAGGTTACGGATATTTACGCAACCGCGATTGATTACAATTCTCAAACCGAACTTACCCGCCTGTTTTTTGCAACGGTCCAAAATAAAATGCACTTTGCCGCGCATCGGCATACGGCGGCGGAGGTTATTTTGCTATGACCACTTGATTTTTCTCTTGACGCCGTTTTGATTTCGCCCTCAGGAATCCAATAACCTCTTATTTTACCGATTGAGACGAAATGAAACGGCTGGAGATTTGTTATTCAAACCGGGAAAATTCAAGAGGCATCAGTAAATAAGTCCCCTATTGCCAAAAAAAAGGCGGTATATATAATAGATATAATCGAAAATATTTCAGGAAACTTTGATTAATCCGCTTAGGCGTTCCTGCTAGAAAGTTTTTTCGTCCGTCAAAAGGAAGAAGCGATAGTACGCTCCGTACGATCGTTTCAATCTGACGCCGGAGAAAAATCAAGCAGCATAGTATAAGCCCGGAAAATTTTAAAAGCGGTATATCGAATTTCCTGTCCTGTATGTTTGTCCCTTAATTGGAGAATAATTGTTATGAGAATCCCCTTCCTTTGCGCATTGATTTCAACATTGGCTTTAGCCATCGGCTGCCTCCCGCCTACGGAAAGTAAACAATCCGATACTTCAGCCGTGGTAAAGCAGAAAGTGAAAAAAAACAAGTCTACTATCTGCCCCGAACTCCAGAAAAAGGCAATCGCCCGAATCAAAGAACTTCAGGGAACGTTCGTTGAAAAAGACGGAGCTATTGTAGAAGTCGATCTGATGAACAAACCGGTAATCGAATCCGATGTCGAACTGGTTTCTCAGCTGTCGGACGTAACCAAACTATCGCTCTCCAGTCCGGCTGTAACCGATGTCGTATTCGCAAAGCTGGCAAACCTGCCTAAACTGGTAAATCTGCAAATGCTCAATACTGGTATTACCGACGAAGGTCTCAAGGCGGTTCCTCAATTCCCCGCTTTAAAAGCACTGGGAATGCGTGGTTGTGCACAAATTACCAATCAAGGAATGACTTATGTCGCCCAAGCTCCGAAGTTGGATAACTTGGCGTTGCTTTACACGTTAATTACCGACGACGGCGTTATTGCCTTGGAAAACATGAAGCTGAGAGCTTTGGATTTACGCGGTTTAATGCTCTCCGGCTCCTCTTGCAACGCGTTAGCCAAAATAACGACGCTGGAAAGTTTGAAGTTGCGAAACGCCCGCGATATTATGGACGATTCTTTCCTTGAATTAAAATCGCTGACGAATTTAACCAATCTGTCTCTGGAAGATTTGGCTATCGGCGACGAGGCACTCAACGCCTTGGAAGGCATGCCCAATTTGAAGGAATTGGTTATCATGCGAACCGATTTAATGGACATCAGCGCGCTGAAATGCTTAAAGAATCTGAAAAAACTGACTTTACGTGAAATGAACGCGGATTTAGACGTGTTGGCCGAACTGCCCCAGTTGGAGCAGCTGTTTTTGGGTGAAAGTCTGGTTCGCGATAAGGACATGAACTTCTTCGAGAATCTCAAAGAAGTCAATACGCTCGACTTATGGAATACGCAGCTGGGCGATCAGGCTCTGGAATTATTCGCGTCCTTCCCGAAATTAAAAGTACTCAATATTAAAAACTGCGGTAAAATCACGGATGCAGGTATAAATCTGTTAGCCAAGTCTGGTTCTTTGGAATCGCTGGATTTATCGGAGAACGGTAAAGCTCTTGATGACAACGGCAAGCCGATGTTTACCGATAAATCTTTGGAATCGCTTCAGAATTGCAAAACGCTTAAATCCCTGAACATTAATCTTTGCCCCAGCTTAACTCAGGAGGCAATCGACGCGTTCGCCAAGGCCCGACCGGATGTTAAACTTACCCGTTAATTATGTTTAGATGGTATATTCTGCCGTTGCTGATTTTTCTTCCTGCACTGTGTCAATCACAACAAGAACAGTGGCTGGGAGAATATACCTACGGTCCGTTTTATATCTACACCAATGTAGAAATTGATACGATAACCAAAACGCTCAAAGAAGTCGCCGCGCTGGATAAAGAACTCGCAGCGCGGCTTAATCTGCCGGGTGCCAAGAAACGTGTTTATCTATACGTATACGCAGATGTAGATTCCTATACTGCCGGACTTAATAAGCATTTCCCCGGCGCTCCTTCCCGCAGGGCGTTGTTTGTTATGGAAAATGATAAGCCGAGCAAGGTTTTTACGTATGTTCATGAGGAATTTGCGGACGACTTGCGGCATGAGGGAACACACGCGCTGCTTCATTCCAGAGTGGGGCGAATTCCGATTTGGCTCGACGAGGGGCTGGCGGAATATTTTGAAGTCGCTTCGGCAGACCGTCAGAAAAAAGCTCCGTATTACGCTCAAATTAAACGCACGGTTTCTTATAATCTTATCAATCCCGTTCCGGATCTTAAAAAATTGGAGGGGATTTCTGAGATGATAAAATTCTATGAACGGAATTATCGGGATTCCTGGGCTTGGATGAATTTTATGCTCAACGATAAACAGCGGCAGCAGGTTGTCGCGGATTATCTGAAACTCTGTCTGCAAACCCCTGACGAAGATAAACTCAATAATCAATTTCCGTCTTTTCTGGATCTGTTGGTTAAACGCTTTCCCGATTACAAGACAGATTATAAAGCGTACTGGAAATCCTTGTAAAGCAATTGGATGTAGATGCATACGGGTTTACTCGATATTTCCCGGTTTGAATAATCATAGCCCGGCGTTTCGTTTCGCTCTAATCGATAAAAAAAGGCCTTGATTCTATTTAATCGGCTAAATCAAAACTGCAACGACGGGGAAAATCACGTGGTTATAATATAAAATGTTCGCTCTTTCCCGTATTTCAGATTTATTATACCAACAATATCTCAAAATTTCAACCCCGAGGGAGATTTTTGTTGAAATATACACTAAATTAAAATTATTTTTCCTCCCCTCTTGCTTTTTAAATTCGATTTTTGTAGAATAAATGAGGTGTTGAAGAATCCTGCCCCATCGTTTAACAAAAGAAATTACCTACCATGAAAACCTCGCTATCGTTGCTGTTGGCCGCCGTTTTTATTTTGACTGGATACCAGTCAGGATTGTCAGATGAATGTAAGTTCACGCTAAAACCGGGAGAGAATTTGGCTGATGTCCAAAATCAAATCCGTCTCTGGCGTCAGGCAAATCCAGCTAACCAGAAAAAAATGGTTACCCTTACCGTTCAGCCGGGAGAATATTTCCTTGCTCAGCCGCTGGAATTTACCGCAGCTGATTCCTACCTTACTATTAAGGTCGATGATACAAAAAGTCCTCGTCCTGTTTTTACCCGCGGACGGAAAATTACCGGCTGGCAGATAAACGATCGCGGCTGGTTTGTTACCAAGATCGACGACGTTGCATCGGGAAAATGGTGGTTTGAAAATCTGTTTGTCAACGGACAACGAGCCAGATTAGCGCAAACGCCCAACTGGGACGCGCCTGAGGGGCGGCGTTATTTTTACTGCGTAAAATCGTCGGAAGACGCGCCGAAGAGAACTTTCGTCTGTCGAGATGAACAAAAAGAACTGTTTAATCAGCTGGACGCCCTTCCCAATCATCACGATATTCAGGTCAAATTTTTTATCGCGTGGGAGTCGTCCCTGCATCGGTTTGACAAGTGGGATAATAATTCCAATACGGTAACTTTAACCGGGGATTCGCGCTGGGCGTTGGATTACTGGGGACCCAATCTGCGGTATGAAATCTGCGGAATTGAATCGGCTCTGGATCAGCCGGGCGAATTTCTGCTCAAGCGGGATGGAACGCTTGCTTATATTCCTCTTCCCGGTCAGACGATTGCCAATACAAGCTTTATTGCGCCCGATGGACCGAAAAACTTTGAACAAACCGGATTCCTTAAAATTTCCGGCGGCGTAGATAACAGGGCAACCGATATTATTTTGGACGGTCTGGATTTCCAATGCGATGTATTCACTCTGCCGGAGGAGGGATTGGCGTGTAATCAGGCAGCAGTCAATTCACCTGTTTCAATTCTGATTAACTATGCGCAAAATATTCATCTGAACAATTGTTCTATTCGCGAAATTGGCGGGTATGCCGTCGGTTTTAATCAGGGCTGTTCCGATTGCAGTGTTGAAAAATGCCTTTTAGAAGACTTGGGAGCCGGCGGAATTAAAATCGGTACCGGGCACGGAGCGGCTTTGGATGCGCCTAATTTAACGCAGCGATGTACCGCGAAAAACAATATTATTCGTGCTTACGGACGGATAGATTGCGGCGGAATCGGAATTTGGATCGGCAATTCGCCCAACAACACGGTAATTCACAACGATATTTCCGATGGGTACTATACGGGAATTTCCGTCGGCTGGATTTGGGGATACAGCTCCTCCGTCGCCGTTAATAACACCATTCAATTCAATCATATTCATCATTTAGGGCAGGGCGTTTTGTCTGATATGGGCGGCGTTTATACGCTGGGAATTTCACCCGGTACAACCGTCAGCAACAATCTGATTCACGATATTTACTCCTACAATCGATACGGACGCGGTGGTTGGGGTCTGTATACCGATGAAGGCTCGTCCAATATACTCTTTGAAAACAATTTGGTTTATCGAACTCATACCGGATCGTTCCATCAACATTACGGAGAGAATAACATCGTACGTAATAATATACTGGCGTTTAGTAAAGAAGAACAGATCAAACGTTCTCGTCCGGAAAATCACTTGTCTTTTACTTTTGAGCATAATATAGTAGTATACGAAAATACGCCAATCTCCAGACTGTTTTTCGGTGCCTGGCCGGATAGTTCGGTCGCCCATTTGGATAAAAATCTGTATTGGAATTATTCAGGAGCCGATAAAATCCAGTTTTTCAACGGGACGTTTGCCGACTGGCACAAACGCGGTTTCGATTCTGATTCGATTATTGCCGACCCCTGTTTTGCAGACGCGCAAAACAACGATTTCCGATTTACCCCGCAGTCTCAACCCGTTCTGGATAGAATCGGATTTAAGCCTTTTGATTTCACCCAAGCGGGTGTTCTTAAAGACGATGCCAATTGGATCAATCAAGCTAAAAATTATCAATATAAGCCGGTAATTTTAACGCCCGATGCACCTGGCTTGCCCCCGTTGACCTTTATCGACCGATTCGATTCCAAGAATAAATCGGTTATCAAATATACAAAAAAACAGATTAAGGCCTCGGACGGCTATCAGGTCATTCAGCAGGAGAATAACTCGTTTCTCCGCATGACAGATAATAATTCGTATCAGCATGCGTTTGAACCTTTCTACTCGTATTCTCCCGCTCATAAATTACCGGGAGTTACTCGTTTCAGTTTTGACGTTCGATTATCCTCCCCCGCCTGTTTGATGGCTGAATTTCGGGATAACAATCCCGGACAGTACAAAATTGGACCATCTATAAGAATTCAAAACAACGTTCTTTCAGCGGGAGGAAAAACGCTTCCTTGTCCTGCTGGAATCTGGAATCACGTGGTTATCACCTGTCCGGTTGGAGAGGGGCGGTCAAATCAATATTTCGTCGATATTCAACCAACGCTTTCGACTAATTCACCGGAAAACAATTCGTCTTCTGTCCAGCGGATTCAATGCGATTTACCCGATGCCGGCTGGAATTTACTGGAACAATTGGTACTCGCCGCCTTGGGAACGCAAGATGCAACCATCGACCTGGATAATATCCAACTGGAGTACAGCCCCCGATAATCGCTCTCTGAATTTCCGCCTGCGGCGTTGCCGTGGGCGGGTTGTTTTATTGCTTTTTGTTGAGCTGAGACTTTATACTATGATTACTTGAATTTTCTTCTTCACATCGTATTGATTTCCCTCAAAAAGTTAAGCTAAATCCTTGCCTTATCAATTATAGCGGAATGCAACGACTGGTTTTTGTTATGCAAACCGGAAAAAGTCAAGTGGAAGCAGTATAAATTCAGTGGGGTTAGTTGCATTTCTCGAATACAATGGCGGCTGCAGAACCGTTTCGATCAAAAGTGAGCGTAACCGCAAAAGGTTTATCGGAACGAATCGGCTCTGTGTGAACAACGTCTATCGGGCAATGCGCATCGGGAGTTGAGTAATTCCGCGCGGCGGGAATAATACCCGTGTAAAGGGATTGGACAGTCGTAATCATTTCCAAGGCCGCTGAACCGCTGCCGGCGTAGCCGCAAACCCCTTTTATCGCTACGACTGGAACGGACGGTAAAACCTCGGCGAGAATCTGCGCCTCGATAGCATCTTCCAGCCGGGTTCCCCAGCCGTTTGCGTTAATATGAGAGATTTGTTCAGGTTTGATTCCCGCGTTTTCAATTGCCCGGTTCAGGCAGTTTCTGATAGATTTCCCGGTAATCGTATAGTTCTTTTGCGTTCCGTTGGTACAGCTTGCCCACGCGCGAATAATCGCCAGCGGCGTTG
>CAYZMZ010000170.1:3276-7241 GCA_964479655.1 uncultured Planctomycetaceae bacterium | reverse complement strand
TGATTGGGCTTGCTGGAGGTTTATGTCTATGAGAATGCCTGAAAAATCGCTGTCCACAATGGTCAGTATTAATTCCTATAAAAAATATGGATTACGTGAAAAGAACAATGATCTTTGGATATCCGCCTTGGTGGAATTGGGAGATAACTTTTTTCCTTGGAGGTCCGACCATCATCCTTTAGGAAATAAAATGGTTGAATCTGCTCGAAAGTGGTTCATTCAATCAAACTTAATATACGAAAGCAATAAAAAAATAACACCACTTGTCGACTTGTTTAAGAAAAATGGGGGAGCATATTCCGTTGGATGGGAGTTTATTTGGCTAGCCCTTGTCAATAACGCCACTTTAATTAAATGGTTTGTAACTGCCACCGAATTGGGAATTCCCTATTCACCAAAACAGTTATCTACGATGCTTGCAGCTTGTTATCCTTCACTTGGTGTGACTTCAATTTCGGGGGGGCTTCAGGCATTAAAGGATATGTTGACAAAGTCTCCGCTTGGGGACAAAAAAGGGATTGTATCCTTGGAAATGAAGGGAAAGTCGATTGTAAAAATTACTCGCCAATCCAAGGAAGTCAGCTCGCTATCAATACTATACGGCTTATACCTAATTGCAAAAATGACAAATCGGAGTTGTTTTACAATTCGCGAGTTATTGTCGTCAAATATGGATTCGAACTATATTTCGCCGATTATCGCTTTTGGCATTCCGGCAGAAACATTTAAACGTCAATGCGAGGGTTTGAGAAGCAAATACCCTGAATATATTTCAACTACGTTTACACATGGAAACGATGGTATTGACGTGTATCCTCAAAATTTTAATACTGAAAATATAATTACGCTTGCAATGGAGGAATAAAATGGAATTGGAACAAAAACATTACTCAGATTATATCAGCATTCCCTCTGATTATGAGGCGAACATGACGCTTCAAGCCATTAACAAGACTCCTGAAACATGGCTTGAGTTCTTCCCGCATGAAACTTTTATCAAGTATCTCAAAACGCTTTTTGAGATACTTCAGAAGGATAGCAAAGCGGTTTGGCTTTACGGAAACTATGGCACCGGAAAGAGCAATGCGGCGTTGGTAACGCTCAAGTTATTTATGGACGACAAACAACGCGTCGACAAATGGTTTACTCTATACAAAGAGGAATTTAATTCCAATGGAGGTGAAAACCTTAAAAAAGATTTATATACCCTTCGTGATGAAACGTTGCTTGTCTATGATTATAACGCATCTGGATTAAGCGCAACAGAGGGTTTTCTGGTTCGTTTGGAAAAGGGTATTTTGGCCGCTTTAAACGAAAGGAATCTGATCATTCCTCCCAAGGGAAATCTGGACTCAATTATTGAACGCATCGAAAGAGAAGACCATCACTTTTTTGAGACGCGCGACACCATGCAAAACGAGCTAACATCCCTGACTCCCAATATCAAGACAATTAAGCAACTGGTCAATGAATTAAACAACGAACGTAACAATATCAAGACTGACGCGAAAGATAAAATTGAAGTTCCTTCTTCGTTATTGGAAGACGTTCAAAGAGTACTTCATAAAGATAATATCTATCTCAATGTAGATGTTCCAACATTTAAAAATTGGATCAAAGCAATCCTTTTCGCCAATAAACTTAAACAGATCGTTTATATCTTCGACGAATTTTCCGAGTTTATCGATACTAATAAGGACCAACTCAAGACTTTTGAAGATATTTCAGAAACTCCGAGTCAAAGTCGTTTTTTCTTTGTTCCTGTTACTCATTTACATTTAAATGCATTCATGGCTGAAAATTCCGCAGGTGCAAATAAGGCAAAAGATCGTTTTTATTTCTGCCAGCTTCAAATGCCCAACGATACGGCTTTCAAATTAGCAGCCAGCGCAATGAAAGTCAAGCCGGATATGGAAAAAGAATGGGAAAAAGAACGGGAGAATTTATGGATAAGTGTTTCTTCTGTAACAGAAAATTTCTCTGTTGGGGATGTTAGTCGCCAATCTTTTTACAAAATCTTGCCGATCCAACCGATGGCGGCGTTTTTATTGAAATTTCTTTCGGAATCGGCACGTTCAAATCAGCGAAGCATCTTTGAGTATCTCAAAGGAAGTGCCGATGGAAAGGAATTTCAAACTTTCATAAAAGAGGGCGGACCGGATATGCTCGGTAGACAGTTTCTTACCGTTGATTATCTTTGGAAATATTTTATTGAACGTGACGGATTAAGTTCTGACAGAAACAAGGAACTTAATATTATTCGGATGGAATATGAGCGAATTATTAATCGTGAATTTTCCAACAAAACTGAAGACGATATTAATATCCGGATTTTGAAGACGATTATGCTTTTTTGCCTTTTGTCCCGTTTGGCTCCAGAAGGACATGAACGTTTACAACCGACAGTAAAAAACATTGAATTGTCCTTTCAAGGGGACGGTTCCGTTATCGATGTGTGCCGTATCATCAACGACTTGGCAAAAAAACATTGTTTTTCTGTTGCCAATGGTAATATTGAGTTGTTTACGACGAATATCGGAGGAGTTGATCTGGAAAAGAAAATTGAAGAAAACAAAAATAAATTTCATGAACTGCTTTCCAATAAAGCCGCGCAGGCACTTGATCAACATACAAAAAGTTATCGATCAGAATATTCTGCAACTCGTTTTGATATTCGGGTTTCTGATTCAAGCCATACAACATTGACCAATATTACTTCGGCAATACGAGATAAATACAGTGATGGACAAAATAAAGATGATGGCTCGATTTGCCTCTGGTTCGTCGTTGCAAAAAATCATGAAGAAAGTTTGCAAATTCATGACAAGATAGTCAGCCTTCTAACTCATCTTAAAGGATTTAGAGTCTTAATGTTTACTTTTCCCAAACTGACCTTTTGTGAAACAAACGCTGATTTGTGGGATGACTATCTTAGACAATTTGCGCAGAAAGAACTAGAAAGCAACAATGAAACTGCCAAAAATCAGATGAAAAACATGGAAGAAGAGTGGTTTGCCAAAATGAAAAGGCAGGATCAATCAATTCGTGCATATCAGTTCAAGGACGAAGAGGTTAAAAACTCGGACACGTCTTGGAGTTCTTTTAAAGAACTTCTGGCAAATTACGTTCGCAACACGATTCCCTGCTGTTTAGATTCTTTGAAGCATCCTGTAACAGCATACACTACAACAGGATTAAAATCAGTTGCTCTGGGCGGTATTAATTTTGATAAAACGTCAGGACCACTTGGACAACTGACCAGCAGTTTCAAAGAACAGGGAATTTTGGATAGCAAGGACTGGTTTTCCTTAAATCCAAATCATCCGCTTTCGATGATTCATGCCTTGTTTCAAACAAAAATAAAAAACACTATTTCTTCAGGCACTTCACTTTCCATTCGAAAAGTTTATCTTGAACTTCAACGCGCTCCTTATGGAATGAAAAGTAATGCTCTTACCGCATTTGCGCTGGGATTTGTTCTCAGAGATATTTTATCAAAAAACTACCAGTGGACCAATGAACAGATCTCGGGTCCGTTAGACGCAGACACCCTTGCTGAAATAATTGAATCCGTTGTTAAAGACGATGGAAACAATAAGATAAAAGGGGAGAAATTGATTTGTCGGCTTTCAAAAGAAGAGAAGATGTTCATAGAAAGAGTACCTGAAATGTTCGGATTCTCTTCTGATAGTAACAATACAATTGAAAATGTATTACTGAAAATACAAGAATGCGTCAAGGGGCTTTCTCGGCGTGTTCCTTTATGGGTACTACCTGAATATATACTTTCTGTAAAGGAACCCAAAAGCGAGGCAATTATAGAAATTATACAGAATTTATGTATTGCAAGTACGCCCAGCAGCAAGGGAAAGACTGACCTGCGTACGGTAGCGATAAAGCGTATCGGCGAAATACTAAAGGACGAAGAAATTGTTGCTCAAACCGCAGCCTATTTAAAGACAGAA
>CAYZMZ010000170.1:0-3266 GCA_964479655.1 uncultured Planctomycetaceae bacterium | reverse complement strand
TTTATTCCCGCATTTCACTTGTATGTCGATAAGAATAAGCCAGAATTAAAACAACTCGCAGAAAATCTCAAGGATAGTTCCCATAGATATTGTCAGTCGATTCTCGATAAAACAGCTGATTTATCGGGGATTCTTTGGAATGAACAAGATATTAGCAAGGAAATCGACGAAACATTCTGTGAGTATGAAGTAATCCGACTGGTTAATTCATTGATTTGCAAAGATGACTGGCAAAAATATGAAAGCGTAAAAGATATTCTGTTTCGTAGGATTACGGAAGACAATAAATTGCCTAAAACTCTGATAACTTCAGAATATCCCGCTCTTTCGGAGTTTCTCTCGAAAATTCAGGAAAACGCTTCTGCTAGTAACTATAAGGATTCCTTGGAAAAGAATTTGGACACAATTCAGGAGTTGTTTTTCGATCCCACGCAAAAGAAATTAGTCCAACTTACGAAGAGTCGTTTGCCGAACCTAAAAATTTCTGAATTGGATTTGAAAGATATTTTAAAAACAATGTCTAATGCGTTCAATTTCAATGAAATGACATTTTTAGAGGAATTGCGCACGAAGATTGATCAACAAGCCCAACAATCTGTGGCGAATAATTTGAAAAAAGAATGGAAACGTTTTGCGCAGTGCGAAACGCCGACCGCGTGGGCAATTGAAAACAAAATTCCAGCACGGTTACTTTTTGGCGAGATTGCCGAAGCTCAAGATATTCTCGATGCTATTGATTCTCCATCGACCTTTTCCTCAAACCGCCTTGAAGAATTACTTGATCTTTTTAAAGCGATTGAACCTGCCTCTATTTCGGATTGTCAGAAGTCATTCCTAAAACAAATTATTCCCTCCAAATATGAACATTTCGATATTAATTTATCGTCTTTGCTGGAATATATATGCAGTAAATACGATAAATTCCCCAATAATTGGCCAGAACATCCGGATGTTTCCGAGTTTATTCGTCAGCAATACAAGGGAACTTTTGCGCCTCAAATTATTGAGAAAATCAAAAAGATGACACCTGAACAATTGAAGAAAAAATTACTGGAATTAGCGCAAGAGAACCAAGATTTAGGTTTACTTTTCTGGGAGTAAAATAAAATGAGTTATACATTAAACGAATATTGTAATCAATTGAATAACGAGTATATCTGTAAATCCCAGCTGATATTGTGCCCAGATACCAATACTTATATACTTTTGAAGCAAAAGTACATACAGCTAGGGTGTATGTCATTGTCTCTCCCCGATATGATTGAACAGAATGCGACTTATTTACCGATGCCTGAAGTTCTTTTTCCTCAGCTTGTAGAAAAGATTCTATCGTTAAACAGTCGCGTCGTGGTTTCCGAAATCGACGCTTATTTGTCGTTGCTATGCAAGGAACAGAAAAACCGATTCGTTTCGGCAATCAAAAATCTTTTGGATACTGCGAATCTCGACACGGTTTTTTTCATGAAATCGTCTACACAAATACAAGAGCTTTTTAAGAACCCTAAATACGAAGATTCGCTGTCTGTTGTCATAATCAAGCGTACAAAGAATGATGACGAGCCTTGTAATTTACCTTCCGTTATAATTGTATCCGATAAGTGGGTACAAACCGGGGGAAATGTTACAAATTACAGGGATTTATTGTTTAGGTTAAATAGTATCCAGACTGTTTCGACCGACGGCGGTGTGACACAACAAGCTCCACCTACGACCCTTGTGCTTCATGACCTTCAATGTTCTCAAGCCGGTTTGGAAACAAACGTTTCATTCTATCTTCAGCCTTCTGATATTGCCCACCAATTCTATGATTTGGACGAAAATACATTTAGCCCTCAAACGCTCGAAGTTCTCTTGTCTAAATGTAAACAGAGTAATGAATCCGTTTTGAACTGGCTAACAAGAACATTTGGCAATAAGAACATGGTTTCCGATGGAGCGCAATTCAAGCGATTGCTCGAATTGCCCAACGACTCTCTATGGGAGGCCTACCTTTGGTTAATCAAAAAATCAGTTACTTCCGAAACTTATGCGGCGAACGTACTTGCTGGCAAAATTACTCACAATACTTTTTTGAAAAGAATTGTTGTCGATACCGCTCTTGAAATTCTCGATAAAACAAAAAGAGGATTGTATAATAAACGCCCTGATTATCCTGCACAACGTGCTGGAATACTACAGAAATTGGATATTAATCTTGAGATACTTATTGATGATTTTGTTAATAAAACGCAAACAGATTCCAATGCGTTGGAGTATCTCAATAATAAGCGTGATTCCGAATTTCGCGAAATTATCCGTCGAACAGCGAAGAATGATTTAATTGAGGGCACACCATTCGCAGAGACCGTAAAATCACTCTATCCAGTTTTGGGAGCCTATCTTTGGCCAACATATCAATATGGCGACAAAACGTTGGATTCCTATTTTCAGGAATATCGAAGGTTGAAAGTACAAAATCGGATAACGCCTGAATTCGTTCAAAGAGCTTTTGATGCGTCTGTTCCCATTTCGATTAAAAATCGTGATTCATTTTTAAATGAATTGTTAATAGATGAACAGATAGGTGTTTTAGTGATTGACGGCATGGGAGCTGAATACTATCCTTTATTGCTCAGTCTGGCAAAACAAAACGGGTTGGCAATTGAATCAAGTAGTATTGTTTCCGTCAATTTGCCGACCCAAACGAAATTCAATCCGATAAAAAAAGCGTATACCTTCCGTACTATCTATGCTATTGATGCAACCGGACATGATGGTACTGAAAAACATACTGTTTGTACACCCGAGGACAATCTTTTTTCAGTACTAGATATATTTACAAAGAAAATATTTATCCAAATTAACACTGGATTAAACAAGTTCTCGCGTTTGATTGTTACTTCAGACCATGGTTCGTCGCGGCTGGCGGTTTTGGCGCATAATCAGAACTTGGTCAAGACGTTACCCCTGAACGGCGATCCTTTGGATTGGCGATATACCCAAGCGATTCCCAAGGAATGTTGCCCACCAGAATTGGAATCACGATTTTGTCCTACCAATTCCCAAACCTATTGGATTACTCGGGGGTATAATCGTTTGTCCAAAAAAGGTTCCAAGTTAAACGAACTTCATGGAGGCGCAACGCTTGAGGAACGGCTGGTTCCTTTTGTTGTTTTTGCACGCTCAACAGATTCTGTTTCCGATTCCCAGTCATCATTTGACGATTCTATTCCTGTCGCAGTTACGAAAAAAGAAGATCAAATCAAGGAAAAAGATTTTGACATTTA
>CAYZMZ010000169.1:6238-7280 GCA_964479655.1 uncultured Planctomycetaceae bacterium | reverse complement strand
ACTTTTCGGCAACGGGCGGTAGTCCAACCGCTTTCCCGGCTCGGGACCGTCCCTGTTTGCGGGAATAAGTTACCGTTTCCCCGCTTGGTAATTTATCCAATATTTGAATCGAATTTATCAATTTTATTAATATAAACAGAATTACTTGATATAACAAAAAATAAATTGGATTATTTTAGTTTTTTTGCCTCCATTTGCCGTTGGGTTTCTTGACAAATAGAAAACAAATGATTAAAATAGAGCCTCAATCGAGATATTGGATTTTATTGAAAATCCTCTCGATTAATTTTAGATGCTTGTACCGTCTGAACTCAGGTGCGGTATGCTGAATGTATAAGATTCCCTCCGGAGTATCGTCCGGAATTTTCCTTTCCAATCAGGCATTTCATTTTCTCCAAATTTTGAGAAAAATGGCGGCCTTGATACAATACCCAAACGGCATGGTCAGAAAGAATTTAGGTGAAATAGAAAAAACGAAAATAACAGGTTCGATGGAATGCTGGGGAGAACAAGGTTTGCCACGTTTCAACCAGAAAAATATTGTATTTTATTATTCCACTTGATAATTTCCTCTGTTGGACGCGTTCCAATCGAAGACGGCTTTTCAAGACGTAATTATTGAGCGTTGAAGCTGATACAGGTTCTACATGGAATTAGTATAATCAAGCGGTCGTAGTTTAACCCGTGCCGAATTATCGACACGATTTTTCTTGACAAACAACCAATCATACAAAATCAATGAGCATTAATCCCCTGGATTATTACCAGCCGCAAGACTGGGCCAAAATTTACGCCGAAGCGGCGAAACATCAAACCCCTTTTATTATTGTCAGTCTCGATGTAATCAAGCAAAAATATGAAGATTTACGTCGACAATTTCCCTATACAAAAATTTACTATGCCGTCAAGTCCAATCCAGCAGAACCGGTTGTAACCCTCTTGCGTGATTTGGGCAGCAATTTTGATATTGCCTCCATTTACGAACTGGACGATTTACTTAGATGGGGAGTAGACCCCTCTCGAATCAGTTACGGAAACACCA
>CAYZMZ010000169.1:0-6228 GCA_964479655.1 uncultured Planctomycetaceae bacterium | reverse complement strand
AATTCAGTATGCTTACGAAAAAGGGGTTCGCCTGTTTGCTACAGACAGTTTAGGAGATGTACAAAACTTATCCAAATTTGCCCCAGGGTCGCAGGTCTTTTTCCGAATTTTAGTCGAAGGGGCGGCCACTTCTCAATGGCCCTTATCCCGCAAATTCGGGTGTCATTTAGACATGGTAATCAGCGAAATTATCTTTGCCAAAAATCTGGGGTTAAAGCCGCGTGGAGTTTCTTTCCATGTCGGTTCCCAGCAACTGGATACCGAAGTTTGGAACTCGGCTATTGCCAAAGTTCGCTCTATTTTCGACTGTTTGGAGGAAGAAGGAATCAAAATGGATTTAATTAACATGGGAGGCGGATTGCCGGCTCAGTACGTTACAAAAATTCATCAGATGGACGTTTACTCCAACGAAATCGCCCGGTTTTTGCGAGATTATTTTGGAGATCAACAGCCGGAAGTATTTATCGAACCCGGTCGCGCGATGGTTGCCGAAGCCGGCGTACTGGTCAGCGAAACGATTCAAGTTTGCAGTAAGTCAGACCAAAGCCTGGACAAATGGTTATTTACCGATGCCAGCGTATTCAATGGTTTGATCGAAACGGTAGGTGAATGTATTAAATACCCCGTCTATTGCGAAGCCGAAGGCGACGACGCCGAAAACTTTATTGTCGCCGGTCCGACCTGCGATAGCATGGATGTTATGTACGAAGACTATCGCGTCCCGCTGCCGAATAATATTACGGTCGGAGATCGCCTGTATTGGTTTTCTACCGGAGCGTATACGAGCAGTTATTGCGCCGTCGGTTTTAACGGATTTCCACCGCTGAAAACTTACTACGTGTAATCTATTTCACAATAGAATTATATTCACTTAAATAAAGGTCGAAAAAGAAAAAGCCGGTAAGGAAGAAACTGGCTTTTTTCGGGCTTTTGTGGGCATAGATTCGATGATTCGGGACGTTTGTCGTCCCGAAAATCGCGTTGCTTTTTACTCCATTTTTTAGTTTGTCGTATCTAAATTAGTTTGTCGTATCTAAATACGGGTCTTGCCCCATTTGCCGCTGCATTTTTTCGAAATACATAAGAGCTTTTCGCTGTTTATAATGCTTTCGTTCGACTTTTCTTTGCGCCTTATAAAATAAAGATTCATACGAATCAAATCGGGTGGATTTGGATTGACGGATTTTTTCCTCGTTATGCGCTTGGGCCGCCAGCTTTTGCACGGCATCGACCGGAACGTCCGGGGATTGTTGCGAGGTTTGATCAGCCGTAATTTTTTGAGCTTCCTGAAATTCGTCTTCCAGAGTTTCCAAAGCAATTCCCTTGGCTTCAATTCGCTTAGCCCGCTTCTTCCCCAACCCGTTGACCAACAATTCATCGTCCAAAGCCAGATACTGACGATACGTACCAGGGTCTCCCTGTCGTCCGCACCGTCCGATTAACTGACGGTCGATTCGGGCTGAATCGTGCATTTCCGTACAAATAACATGCAGTCCGCCCAGTTCTTCTACGCCCTCTCCCAGACGAATATCGGTACCGCGCCCCGCCATGTTGGTCGAAACGGTTACTTTTCCTTTCTGACCGGCTTGAGCGATAATTTCGGCTTCTTCGGCAATCTGATTGGCGTTGAGAACTTGATGTTCTATCCCGCGGGCTTTTAACCGCTGAGAAATCGCTTCGGATTTATCGATCGACCGGGTTCCAACCAAAATCGGACGTCCTGCGGCGTGCAGTTCGGCAATTTCGTCTACCGACGCGGCGGCTTGTTCGTCGGAACGGGAATAAAATTACATCGATAGATTCTTTTTAATTCCCGTGCACTGGAGGCGGCTGTACCGGTCATTCCCGCTAAAAATTCGTAACGGAGAAAGAAATCCTGAACGGTAATTCGAGCCGCCTGACCGGTATCGACGGTAATTTCGACGCCTTCTTTGGCCTCTACCGCCTGATGAACGCCTTCGCGCCATTTTCGCCCTTCGGACAGACGTCCTGTAAATTCGTCTACGATTACAATTTCTTCACCTTTATCGCCCTTGCGGATTACGTACTGACGGTCTTTGATAAATTCCCGCTGAACTTTAATCGCCATTTCGATTTTGGTATAAATATCGAACATGCCAACCGTATCCAGTTCCGACGGCTTATGCAGCAGTCGGGCTTTTCGGCGTCCTTCCCGGGTTAAGTCCAATTCCTTGGTTTCTACTTTATACTCGTAATCGACGTCTTCCTCGAACTGCAACGCGTTTTCTGCGCACCATTTATATGTTGCCACGGCAATCTTTTCGGCTTCGCCCGGAATCGCCGAAATAATCAGAGGAGTTCGGGCTTCGTCAATCAAAATACTATCCGCCTCGTCTACCAGGCAAAAATAGGCGTCTCGCTGAACGGGTTGTTCGTTGCTTCCGGTTCCGGAATCGTTCCCCAGCATGGCACCGATTAAATCCATTTCTCCTTCGTTGATTCGTCGTTTAAGGAGTCTATCGCGTAGAAAATCGAACCCGAACTCTTTTGCCGTTCCGTAGGTAATATCCTTTGCGTAGGCTGTTCGCCGCTGGTCGGTTTGCTGCTGCGTTTGAATTACTCCGACTTTCATACCCAACAGCTCGTAGACCGGAGCCATTAAATCCGCATCGCGTTTTGCAAGATAATCGTTGACCGTTGCCAACTGAACGCCTTTTCCCGATAAAGCATACAGATACAGCGGCGCGGTTGCGGTAAGCGTTTTTCCTTCCCCCGTCTGCATTTCAACAATTGAACGGTTTGCAATACAGATTCCACCGAGCAGCTGAACGTCATAATGGCGCATACCCAGCTTTCTTCTCGCCGCTTCCCGAACCAGGGCAAACGCCTCGACGAGTAAATTAAACAGCGGTTCTCCGCTTCGGGCGCGATAGCGGAGCGATAGACTGGCTTTTCGTATATTTCCGTCGCTGAGTAACTTTAAATCTTCTTCCAGAGCATTAATTTTAGGTAAAATTGTAGCCCATTGAGCCAGCTTTCCGGAAGCTCCCAGCTTAAATGTTCGATAGAAAGCCCCTAAAAGGCCCGTTGGAATTCCATTCATATTATCTTTGATTCTCCACTTATATTATAAGGCTAGATAGACAATCGGTAAAGGGGGGAGGGAGAAAACGATTATTATCGGGGAGAAAATCAAAAAAAGCGGGATAGAACTCTTGACTTTTCTTTAATCTGCGATTATAATCGGTAATATAGTATAGTGTTGGATCGGATTCCCCCTGTAAGGAGCGTAACAATGAGTAGTTTTCTTCGAGGTAGCATTTTTGTATTGTTGGTTTTATTTTTATCGGTTTCTGCGGTTATGGGGGACGATTGGCCGCAGTTTCGCGGTCCGATGCGAGATGGGGCGTCTCGTGAAAAAGGGTTGCTTAAAAGCTGGCCTAAAGAGGGACCGCCGCTAATTTGGAAAAATCCTAATATCGGGGAGGGGTGCAGTAATTTGGCTATTGTAGGAAATAAAATTTATACAAACAGCCAACTGAAAAAAGTCGAGTATCTGGTCTGTCTAAACGCCGATACGGGTAAAGTGAATTGGGCGACGCCCATCGCTCCGGCACGGAATTACGGGGGAATTGCCGGTTCTCATTCTACTCCCACTGTACATCGAGATATGGTTTATTCTCTCGGTACCAGCGGCGATATAGTATGTTGCGACGCCTCGTCCGGCAAAGTACTCTGGCGTAGAAACATGGTTCGTGAAATGGGCGGCAACGTTCCTCAAAACGGCTATTCAGAATCGTTATTGGTAGACGGCAAATGGGTCGTTTGTACTCCCGGCGGAAACGATGTAACGGTTTGCGCCATGTATCGAGTCAACGGTCAGCCGGTCTATTTAAGCGGAATGCGTCCTTGGAAATGTTCGACGGGCGAACCCGCAGGCAACAGTTCGATTGTCAAGGCGTCTATCGGTAAAACCCAGCAATATCTGGTTTATACGGGTAAATCGCTTATCGGTGTTCGCGTTCGCGGCGGCGATAAATTATGGTCTTACGATGCCGTTCAAGCTCCTACCAATACCAATACGCCGATTTGGTACGCTCAAACCGTTTTTGTTACCGGTCCGGATAACTCCGCCTTGATTTGGCCTCAAAAGACCGCCGGCGGCAGTTTTACTACCAAAGAGATTTACAACACGGATGAATTTGCCGTTCCTATGTTAGGAGCTGTACGCGTCAACGACTTCGTTTTTGGCGGAACGGGTGACAATAAATTCGGCTGCATGAATTTGAAAGACGGTAAACTGAAATGGGAAACGGAAAAGTGCGGTGAGGGTTGCACGGTTACCTACGCCGACGGAAATCTATACGTACGAAACGCCAAAGGCGGCGTTAGTCTGGTTTCTGCCAACAGCGATAAATACGCCTTAAATGGGCGTCTGATTATTCCCGGCGGTCCGCGAGCAAAGGGATTTACCGCTCCGGCGATTGCAAACGGACGATTGTATCTTCGTTCAAATAATTTCCTGTGCTGTTTCGATATTTCCAAAGACGGAACTGCCGGACCGCAATCCGGAAAAGCTCCCGCCGCCAATTCAAAGGCGCCCTTGAAGCCGATTTTCAAACCCTCTGCTCAAACGAAACCGGCGGCTGGCAAAACGTCCACGAAAACTAAAACTTCGACAGGAACAAAGTCAGACGCTCCGGCAACTCGCAAGCAGCCGACTTCGAAAAATTGTTAATAACTAAACTGGTTTCACCTGACTTTTTCCGGTTTGAATAACAAACCGCAGTCGTTTCATTTCGCCCCATCAATAAAACAAAGGGTTGTTTTATTCTGTTCAGCGAAATCAAAACGACGTCAAGAGAAAAAATCAAGTGGTCATAGTATAAACTGGAATTTTTTTCAAGGGGAGCGCGTAGAGGTCGGCACCCCTTGAATTTTTCAGGGGCATGATACAAATAAACCGGTCGTTTCATTTTGCCCTAATCGATAAAACAGGGGAGCTCTTTTTGTGGGGCGAAGTAAAAACAGTGTTGAGGGATAAAATCACTCCGTTATAGTAAATTTCAAAATTGTATTTGTTTCAATGAAAATAAAAAGTCCGTTTTTATTAAAGCTGGGAGGCTGGGTTGTCTATTTAACAACTCGTTTGTGGATGTCAACGCTTCGCTATCGCGGTTACTTGCCAGACACCAGTTTAGACGCCGTTGTAGCCGATCCCGACCCTCAGCATCCGCAACGGAGAATATACCTGTTTTGGCACGAATATATTCTCTTTCCTTTTTATTTACGGGGACATTGCCATTTAACCATGCTTTTATCGCAGCATGACGACGCAACGATGCTCTTTCATGCAGCTAGGCTGATGGGCTTTGGAGTAGTCCGCGGCTCTTCCAAACGCGGTGCATCCAAGGCCTTATTAGAAATGATGGATGTTTCCAAGCAGAAAGAGCATTTAACTCTTACGCCTGATGGACCGCGTGGACCGCGGCGAACGATGGCTCCAGGAGCGATTTTTTTAGCGTCCCAATTACAAATGCCGATTATTTTAATGGGATTCGGATACAATCGCCCGTATCGGTTTGGAAGTTGGGATAAATTCGCCTTGCCTCGCCTGTTTTCCCGCGGACGGGTAATCGTATCGGAGGAAATTTTTATTCCGCCTCATCTAACCAAAGAAGAAATTGAGCAATGGCGGCAGAAGCTGGAACAGCAGCTAAACGAGCAAACCGAGCGAGCAGAACAATGGGCCAATTCCGGCGGCTCTATTCCGGGCGATGTCGTTGTCCAGCGGGGAGCATACGGAAAAATACAGTATCCGCGATAGCGGTTGAGCTACCGCCCGTTTCCGAAAATTTGTTTAGAGTTGTAAAAGGCGGAATTTTACGGGAAGACGGGAAGACACGAAGCCGCACGAAGAAGAACTAAGGGATTGATTTTGAATACCGCATAGGACGGAAGTATACGTGTAATTGCAACGATAAACCATTTTTTGGGGCAACCGGCGGTAGCCGAACAGAGTCCCCGCCTCGGGGTCCAACCGCGGAACGGTTGAACAGAACCGGAATAAACAACTGAATACCGCTCTGCTTTCGTTCTGTCGGGGGGCATATTTGCCGCCCCAAACGCCGCCCGATTTAGAATACCGCATAAGCCGGGATCTTTACCTCTTTAGAGGTTTCCGAGTGGTAGCAAACGATGTTTTCCCCCCCCCATCTGTTTTGAGCGATTTTTGCACGAAATTTGCGGTGGTTGTACGATTTTTTT